>JAQCAN010000009.1 GCA_027621335.1 Bacteroidota bacterium | reverse complement strand
GGATCCTCTGGTAGACCAAGCTGCGAAATGGGAAAGGGAGATGTATGATGTGAGACGACCAGAATTACGCTGGGATCTCAATCGCCTGGATGAGCTATATCTGCGTTTTAACACAGGGGACTCATACCTCAGATACGGAAGGTTGAACATCAATGAGGGGCCTCTTTTCCTGCAACGCGATGGAAGGATGAATGCCTTCGTGTATCAAGGTCTGTGGGCCGAGATCAATGAATACGAAGGACATGCGTTGAAACTGGGACTCATCAATGGTGCCTCTCCGCGTGGGTATACAGAATGGTTCAGCTTGAATGACCTCATAGGTCTGCAGAGCCGCGGAAAGCAGCCTAATGGACAAACTTCGGATTATCTCGGGACCTCGGGCATCAAGGCCATCTATACCCTTGGGTATGAGAACACTCAGGTGGAAGGATTGAAGATCAAGGTCTGGAACTACCTCTTCGATAAACAATCCAATATCTCTTGGCTGCAATTCGATTTTACGAACCATGGCTACATCGCTGGACTTCAGTATGTGCATCAGCAGAGCACTTCATTCCAAGAAGGTTTGGAATATCAAGAACGCTACATGCAGCCTGACGAACAGGCCAATGTATTCAATGTCAAGTTCGGATATACAGTGGACCGCCCGAAAGGAAGCACAGAGTGGACGGCTTCCTATCTCAAGGCCTTGGATACTGGAAGATTCCTTTTTCCGCGGGAATTGGGACGAGAGGACTTCTATGTCAGTCAACCTAGAAGCTGGATTGATGGCTGGGGAGATGTGGATGTCTTTATGCTCCGAATGCGTTATAAGGTGAAGACGGAGAAGGGAGGTGAGTTCTTCCTGGATACTCGATTAAGCCGCACGGAAGCCCCTGAACCAACAGACAGGACTTTCAATAAATACGGAGTCTCCTCCTTCTATCAGGCTACAATCTTTCCAACCTACCGTTTCAGTGGAAAATGGAAAGGCATGGACATCGGACTGCTTTACATCTACAAATACACCGAGGACGAGATCGAACTGACGGCTTCTCAGACCTTCTACAACACCAACCTGCATCACTTCAACCTAATCGCCAATCTACATTTTTAAAACGAAAGCCTTATGTCCTATCTGAAATTCTTACTGACTGGAATCCTCTTCGGAATCGTGATGAGCAAGGCCGAAATCGTGTCTTGGTACCGCATCTATGAGATGTTCAATTTCCAAGCCTTCCACATGTATGGTATAATCGGTTCAGCAGTTGTGCTGGGTATCATCATGGTACAATGGATGAAGCGCAAAGGCACGAAAAACATGTATGGCGACCCAGTGAAGTTCAACCCCAAGAACATGAGCATCGTTCGCTACTTGGTAGGTGGAACCATCTTCGGCCTAGGTTGGGCCTTGGTAGGTGCTTGTCCAGGCCCCATGTTCGTTCTCATCGGGCAAGGGTACCTCATCATCCTTCTTGTGATCCTGGGCGCCTTGCTAGGCACCTTTGCTTATGGCCTGCTGAGAGATAAACTCCCTCATTGATAAGTAGATCGAACATGAAAGAAGAAATCACAGCCCCCAAGGAGCATTGGAACCGAGCCTACCTAGGTCGGAAAACCGAGGAGCTAGGATGGTACGAGGAAGACCCACAGCCTTCCTTGGATTTGATCGAAGGCCTAGGTCTGGCCAAAGATGCAAGGCAACTCCATGTGGGAGTGGGTGCATCTACCCTGATCGATCATTTATTGGAAAAAGGCTACACGAGCCTCATAGCCACGGATATAAGCGCTGAAGCGTTGAAGAGACTGCAATCACGGCTTGGAAGTCAGCAGGATAAGGTTGAGTGGGTCATCGATGATCTCGTCCATGCTCGCACGCTTCCGCACATGGAACCTGTCCAACTCTGGCATGATAGAGCGGTACTGCACTTCTTCGTAGAGGAGAGTGATAGAGCGTCCTATGTGCAACTGATGAAGAAAGTGATTGCGCCTGGTGGATTTGCCATTATAGCCACTTTCAGTATGGAAGGGGCTCATTTATGCAGTGGCCTTCCTGTGCATCGCTACGATGCCCCCGCTCTGGAGGAGCTTATTGGAGATGAGTTCCGCATGGTAAAGTCATTCGACTATACCTTCAAAAACCCCCGTGATGAGGACAGACCATATGTGTACACGCTTTTCCAACGGGTGAACAACTGAACCATTTTTGACAATGACCATGAAGAGTTTCATTCCTGCATTGAGTTGGATTAAGGACTACAAGCGAGAGTGGTTCTCTGGCGACCTGAGCGCTGGTCTCACCGTAGGCGTCATGCTCATCCCACAAGGGATGGCCTATTCCATGCTGGCCGGCCTCCCTCCCATCTATGGACTCTATGCTTCCACTATTCCCCTGATCATCTATGCCTTTCTCGGTACCTCAAGGCAGCTGGCCGTTGGCCCTGTGGCCATGGTCGCATTACTGATTTCCAGTGGTGTAGGGGCTTTGGCCACATTAGGTAGTCCTGAATTCATTGCACTTGCCATCGTTCTAGCCCTTATGGTAGGAATCATCCAATTCTCAATGGGTGCATTGAAACTTGGTTTCCTCGTGAACTTCCTCTCCCACCCGGTTATTGCTGGATTCACATCGGCTGCTGCCCTTATCATAGGATTCAGTCAGTTGAAACACTTGCTGGGTATCAAGCTCTCTGGAGGGAAAGTCCATGAGATCATCGTGAGTGTCGTTGAGAACATTAATGATGTGAACATCCCCACACTTTTGATCGGCACGGGAGCCATCGTCCTCTTGCTCGCAGTGAAACGCGTCAATAAGCGCCTGCCCGGCCCACTGATCGCGGTGGTCTTTGGTATCGGCTTGGTCTATGTCTTGGGCCTTGTAGAGCAAGGCGTCAACATAGTCAAGGGCGTTCCAGCGGGACTTGACATGTTCGCTATTCCTTCTCTTCGCTGGGAGGATGTGAAGTCACTTCTCCCCATCGCATTCACCATTTCCTTCATCGGTTTCATGGAATCTATAGCCGTGGCGAAGGCGATTCAGGCCAAACACAAAGACTATAAGGTAAGTGCGAACCAGGAACTCATCGGCTTGGGGATGGCCAATATCGTGGGTTCGTTCTTCAAGGCTTTTCCGGTCACTGGCGGATTCTCTAGGACGGCTGTGAACGATCAGGCAGGAGCGAAAACTGGACTGGCCTCTATCATCTCCGCCACACTCATCATCATCACTCTGCTCTTTTTCACTTCCTATTTCTACTACCTGCCCAATGCCATTCTGGCGGCCATCATCATGGTCGCGGTCTTTGGCCTGATCGACATCAAGGAAGCCAAGCACCTCTGGGCCACGGATAGAAGGGATTTCTGGTTGTTCATGACCACGGCTTTAGGAACCCTTGCTCTTGGCATTGAAGAAGGTATTCTGTTGGGTGTCGTCCTTTCCTTGGCCATGCTCATCTATAGGGTCTCGTACCCTCACGTGGCCATCATGGGACGTGTTCCAGGGACCGATCAGTATAGGAACGTGGATCGCTTCGAAGTTCTTCAGACGTATGAGGATAAACTTATAGTGCGCTTTGACGCTCAGCTCTTCTTCGCGAATACGGATTACTTCAGGGACTACCTAGAAGGGGCCATGGCTGGGCGGCCAAAAGTGAAACAACTGGTTTTGGACATGAGAGCCGTGAATGGAATTGACTCCAGCGCCATCCACATGCTCAAGGATCTGGTCGAGGAGCTCCGAGGTGCAGGGAAGGACCTTCATATGGTCAATGTGAAAGGCCCAGTAAGGGACACCTTGAAAAAGAACCACTTCACGGAACTGATGGGAGAAGACCATTTCCATCTGAAACTTCAGAACGCGATAGACTACATCGATCATGGTTCGATCCAATCAGATGTGGCCTATACCCTTCAATCCGACTTTGTGAAGTAACAGAAATCAGGTCGAGGACCACTGGAGATTTCTAACTTCACGGAAAGTGACACTACATTTTAAGAACGATGAAGCTTAGGATTCAAAACGACACGATCAGGCTCCGTTTCTCCATGGAGGAACTGGAAAGGCTATGCGAAGGGCATGTGCTTGAAATGTCCACGTCCTTTGTCGGTGGGGCACTCAGGACGACCGTACTTCCAACAGGATCTGAAGGACACATCTCACTGAAGGAAGGAGTGCTTGCAGTCGATGTGCCGCAAGACCTACTGATTGCACTGAATAAGGGCAATGATGAGGGGTTCACCATGGAGTTGGGAACTAGCACTGTGGCCATAGAGAAGGACTTCGCCTGTATCGGCCGTGAAGAAGAGAAGAACGATGGCCTATTCCCCAATCCTAAACTCAACGATGGCACTTGTTGATCAGTTCGAACGTAAGGCTGATTACCTGCGTATCGCGGTAACGGACCGTTGCAACTTGCGGTGTCGCTATTGCATGCCTGCTCATGGAATCGACTTCGTCAACCGCAAAGAGCTTCTCAGTTATGATGAGATCGTTCGTTTAGCCAACATTTTCAAAGACTCTGGAGTCAACAAGGTGCGCGTCACTGGCGGGGAGCCATTTGTACGAAGGGATATGGATGTTCTCATCCAGAGCCTCTGTGAGATCTTTCAATCCGTCCATATCACCACCAATGCGAGCCTCATCCATGAGCACATGCCCCTGCTCAAGCATCCTCATATCCAAAGCCTTAACATCTCCTTGGATTCCCTGTGTGCCAAGACCTTTGCGAATATCACGAGAAGGGATGAATTCGAGATGGTCCATAGGAACATCCTAAAGGCTCTGAACGAAGGCATTACCGTGAAACTGAACATGGTGGTCATGAAAGGGGTGAATGACCATGAGATCCCTGCCTTTGTGAACTTCGGTAGAACACATGGAACTGAAGTGCGTTTCATTGAAGCCATGCCCTTCAATGAGTATGATGGCAACAAGGACCTCTTCCTTTCGCATGATGCAATCTTGAAGCGTATCACGTCCGCCTTTACGACTGTTGAACCAAGAGTGGATTCCTTGAATTCCTCCTCACTGAAGTATGAAGTGGATGGGCTGACCCGCATAGGTATCATACCTGCCTATACGCGCAGCTTGTGTGGCACATGTAACCGCATCAGATTGACGTCCAAGGGAGACATGCTGACCTGTCTTTATGCTAAGGTTGGCGTAAACCTCAGAGATAAGATGCGGCTAGAGAATCTGAGTGATGAAGCCTTGAAAGAGATCATCCACGCAGCCGTATGGAAGAAGAGGAAGAGTGGATTAGAGGAAGAAGAACTCCGACATGAGACGGTCTTCCAAAGTATGACTTCAATAGGCGGATGATGATCGATTCTGAGGAAGCCCTTCGCATCATCCTTGAGAACAGGATAGACTTCGGTACAGAGCCAGTTCCGCTTTCGGATGCCATAGGACGTATTTTGGCTGAAGACCTTCTGGCCGATCGTCCTCTCCCACCATTCGATCGCGTATGCATGGATGGCATTGCCATTCCGCATGACTCCTTCGCCAATGGACAACGACATTTCGAAGTTGAGAAGATCGGGGCGGCAGGTCAGCCTCAACAAACATTGAACGACTCGTCCAAGTGCATTGAGGTCATGACCGGAGCGGTCCTTCCCAAAGGCACCGACACGGTCATTCGATATGAGGACCTGAAGCCCAAAGACGAGGGTTTCGAGGTGATGATCCAAGCCAAACCTAAAGCCAACATTCATTTTCAAGGGGAGGATCTGGCTAAGGGAGGACTTCTCATCCCTAAAGGACAGCGCATCAAGGCCATCGACATCAATCTATTGGCCTCAGTTGGAAAGGATGAGGTGGAAGTCAAACGGCTGCCCAAAGTCGCAGTCATCTCTTCAGGAGATGAACTGGTAGAGGTGAATGAAGTACCTGAAGCTCATCAGATCCGAAGATCCAATGTCCACATGATCCTGGCAAGATTGAAAGAGCTGGGCATCCGAGGGCAAGATTTCCACATAACAGATGATCGAGAGGACATCGCGGCCACCTTTGAGCGCATCAGTGCTGATTTCGATGTTCTCATGATGAGTGGTGGCGTTTCCAAAGGCGCCTTCGACTTCATACCTGCCGTATTGGATGAATTAGGATTCATCAAACTCTTCCATGGTGTCCAGCAGCGGCCTGGAAAACCAATTTGGACGGGCCGAAAGGGCAATGCAATGGTCTTCGCCTTCCCAGGGAATCCAGTGTCCACCTTGGCTTGTTTCCATCAGTATGTCATGCCTTGGTTGAACGCTTGTATGGGCCATGATACAGAACATCGGATGAAGGTCCAATTAAGGAATGAGGTCCTCTTCAAACCCGACCTCACCTATTTCGCGCAGGCAAAAATCAGCTTCAATGAAGAAGGTACGTGCGAAGCAGAAGTCATTCACGGCCATGGATCAGGAGATCTGAAGAACCCTTCCAGCATGGACGGATTCATCGTCCTACCCAGAGGAAAGGAGACTTACTCGGCCGGAGAAGTCTATGATTTCATACCTTTTTACCCCTTATTCCCTTGAAATGAGCGAGAAACCAAAATTATCCCATCTGAACGATGCAGGTCTACCTGAGATGGTGGATGTGAGCCATAAGTCTGAATCGGTGCGCATCGCCACAGCTTCTGGGAGATTGCTAGCTGGAAAGGATATCATGGCGTCCTTGGCCGCATCAGGATTCAATTCCAAGAAAGGTTCTATCCTTCAGACGGCCATCATTGCAGGAACCATGGCAGTGAAGAACACCTTCAATACCATCCCGCTCTGCCATCAGCTGCCAATCAGTTCCTGCAAATTCGATATCAGCCCTGATGAGGAAGGCTTTCTCATCTCCTGCACCGTGAAGACCGAAGGAAAAACCGGGGTCGAAATGGAAGCTCTGCACGGAGTGTCGGTGGCCGCATTGACCATCTATGACATGTGCAAAGCCCTCTCCCATGACCTGACCATTGAAACGATCCGATTGGACCATAAATCAGGCGGAAAGAATGACTTCAACAGATAAGCATCATAAACACCCTCCCCTTAAAAAGCCAACACTCGGTATGTACCACCGCTGTGAATGGGCCATTTATGGGACAGGATGTTCCAAGATCGAGTCGCTTTTCCAAGGGATAGCTGCAGCAGCGGGTGATAGGTTCCGCTTGACATATATCGATGCGGACCATAAACTGGAATCCTCCGGGATGCACGCTCAAGTGAATGAGAAGATCTTCAGTTCTAAGTCCACCTCACTTTGGAACAGTTTCGATGATAAACTCTCTCTGTTTCCCACGGATGCGGTCTTCATCAATGGCAACCACTACCCTGCAAGTCGGCAAATCGTCCTTTTGGATCCTGAAAAGAAGGATTCCTTGGAGCGAAGAAAAGATCAGTTGACCAAGATCCATATCCTCATCAAGGAGAATGAAGAAGAAGAGGTCTTTGACTTCGTCAAAGAGCGAATGACTGAGGAAACTCAGGTATTCACACAGAGTCAAATGGCATCCGTCCATGACGTGATCTTGAAAGACATAGAATCCAATGTTCCTGAATTGAAAGCTTTGATCCTAGCGGGTGGGAAAAGTCAACGCATGGGACAGGACAAATCCCAATTGGTCTATCAAGGCGAGCAACCTCAAGAACTCTATATCGCAGAGCTTTGCCAGTCATTGGGATTGAAGGCCTACATCTCCAAAGGAGTAGACTTCGACCATGAAAATATTTCAGGAATTCCTGTCATCAAGGATCGGCTGACCGACATGGGACCTTTCGGTGCCATCATCTCAGCTTTCATGCATGACCCAGATGCAGCCTGGCTGGTGGTCGCCTGTGACCTTCCATTCATCACAACCGAATCGCTCGATTTCTTGATCGATCAGCGTTATACATCTGGTTTGGCTACAGCTTACAAGGCCGATCACCGTCCCTTCCCTGAGCCTCTCATCACCATCTATGAACCAAAGGCCTATAACCGGTTCCTGTCCTTCCTGTCCTTGGGGTATAGCTGTCCGAGAAAAGTCATCATCAACTCAGATGTGCGGGTCTTAGAGGTCGATGACGACTCCGTGATCCATAATGTGAACACACCTGAGCAATTGGAAGAAGCCACAGAACGGTTGAAAAAACATAACCCGAAATGAAACACCTGACCCTCCTGCTCATTCTTGGTCTCCTCCTCTCCTGCTCTGAGACTCAAAAAAGAGATCTACTGGTCGATGATTCGGGAATCAAAGCACCAAGTGAACTGGCCCAACTCATGAGAGTCATGGAAGCCCACGCAGATGCCTGCAGACAGGCCATCCGCAATGGTGAAGGACTACCCGATGCTCCCATGGGCATCGAAGGCCTCATAACGGCCATACCGACTATGGGCATGCACATCGACCAGCAGAGCTTTCCAGTGTTCGCAAGGGATTATCAAGCTAAGATAGAAGCGCTATATGCGGCTCAGGACATGGACAGAGAATCACCCTACAATGCCGTCATTCAATCGTGTACCAACTGCCATCTCTCCCATTGTCCGGGACCTTTGATGAAGATCAACAAAATGTCCATCACAGAATCGAGGTGATGGTATCAAGGGCGGTCGGAGACCCAGTGGGCTCCTGATTCCAGGTATTCCTTCTTCCAGATCGGGACACTCTTCTTCAATTCATCGATAGCATATTCACAGGCCTCGAAGGCCGCTTTCCGATGTGTGGCTGATACCGCTATGATGACTGCAATGTCCGTCAGACCTACTTCTCCTTTTCGGTGGTCGATGCGGAGCTTCTTGATGTCGAACTGCTCTAGGCACCGTTGAGCAATCTTCTCTAACTCCTTGATTGCCATGGACTCATAGGTCTCGAAATCCAGATGAGTGACCCTCTCGCCCTTATTGTGGTTGCGGGCCGTCCCGATGAACAAGCAGTTGCCCCCACAGGACTCATCCAGCACGGAAGCATAGGCTTCATCAATGGAAAGCTTATGGTCTGAGATATGGATATGTAGGTGTTTATTCATCCTCCGCTCACTGGTGGAATGATGGCGATCTCATCTCCTTCCTTCACCTGATCACTGTCCAGCGCATAGCTCTCATTGACCGCGATCATGTAAACAGATAGGCGGCCAAGTTCAGGAAAACTGGTATCCAATGCCTTCCTAAGGTCAGCTACTGTGTGGATGTCATCCGAGTCGATGGAGACCGAACGATGACCTGTAAGATCGCGGGCGATACCGAAACAAAGGACATCCATCAGGTCAACATCAATTTAATGCTCGCAATGAGAAGCACGAGAGCCAAGATACGCTTCAATACCGTTCCATTGAACCGTGTGCTGCCTAAATATGCCCCGAAGAGTCCACCCACGAAAGCGAGAGTGGCCAAAGTATAGATGCTCTCCCCCACGTGGATTCCAGTCTGGAAATACCCGAACAGGGCTGCAGCGGAGTTCACCCATATGAAGGCGGCTGAAATGGCTGCTGCCTCCTTCATGCTTCCCCATCCCATGAGCAGGATGACAGGTGTGAGGATGATTCCTCCGCCTATTCCAATGAGCCCTGAAAAGAACCCGATTGCCCCTCCAATGAGTAAGGCCAAGGGGACATTCAGTGCTTGGATCTGTTTGGGTTCTTTGCCGATCCATCCCATCATCCGAACGATGGCAAAAAGCAATAGAACTCCTAGGATACGTTTGTATAAGGTCGGATCCACTTCGATGCTCCCTCCAAGGAAAGCCAAGGGCACTGAGGAGCTGGCAAAAGCCAGAAAGAGCTTCCAGTTGAAATACCCTTTCCTTGCGTAGGCGATGAACGAGAGGGCCGCGACACATAGATTCAGAATGAGCGCAGTGGGTTTCATCATGCTGACAGGGAAAGCCCAAAGGGACATCAAAGCCAGGTAGCCACTGGCACCTCCATGACCCACACTGGCATACAGGAAGGCCACCACTGGCAGGACCATCAGGAAGAAATCAAGCCCCTCTATGTCAATGATGTCGCCCAATGTGGAGAATGGTGTAACTCAGGTAACCAAGTAAGTCGGGGTCTTGTTAGTACATTGTCGCAGACCAATACCCCTTAACGGATCATATGTCTCACGGACAAAGCTATAGCAATTGTGCTTCTGGTGTCGGAACGGTTTCATTCATGAACTCTAAGCGCCACTGACATGATGCTGAGAGCGGTGTTTTCCAATCCTTCAGAATACGTCAGAACTCAATTCAGTTCCGACCTTTTTGCCGGTCTCACTGTGGCTATCATGCTCATCCCCCAAGGTATGGCCTATGCTCTTCTAGCAGGTTTACCTCCGATCTATGGCCTCTATGCCGCTCTGGTCCCTCTGTTCATCTACCCCTTCATAGGCTCCTCTCCTTTCCTTTCTGTTGGACCCGTAGCCTTGGTCTCCATCATCGTCCTGACAGGACTTTCAAAGATGGCTGAACCTATGTCGGTCGAGTTCATCCATCTGGCCATATTGACGTCCATGGTCGCTGGGATCATACAAGTGCTGCTCTCCGTTTTTCGGATGGGATTCCTGGTCAATTTCCTTTCTCAACCGGTCATCAGTGGCTTCACCTCAGCTGCCGCACTGATCATCGGAGTCAGTCAGTTGAAGTACCTCTTCGGACTGACCATTCCTACTACGACTCGATTTCTAGACACCTTGAGGCATTTGGCGAACAATATATCTGATCTGAGTTGGATCGAGCTGGCCATTGGTCTGGTCGGTCTTGTTGTCATCTTGGTCTTGAAAAAAGTGAACCGTTCGTTACCAGGGGCCCTTATTGCGGTGGTGCTGGGTATCCTGGTTGTGAAGTTTGCTCATCTGGATGAAGTGGGAGTAGATACTGTCGGTTTCATCCCATCCGGCTTGCCCGACTTTCAGATGGAGTTCTTCTCCTTTGCAGCGGTGAAACAAGTTCTTCCATTGGCCTTGGTCATCTGTTTGATCAGCTTCATAGAATCCCTCGCCATCGCGAAGACCTTGGCCGCTAAGCATGAGCACTATGGCATCGATGCGAACAAGGAACTCTTGGGCTTGGGGCTGGCCAAGTTGGTAGGTTCCTTCTTTCAGGGTTTCCCTAACACGGGTAGTTTCACCCGTTCGGCCATCAATGAACAGGCAGGCGCTAAAACAGGAATATCCTCATTGATTGCAGGGCTTATCATCGCCTTGACCTTGCTCTTCTTCACCTCTACGTTCTACCATTTGCCAAAAGCAGTGTTGGCCGCTGTGGTCATCTCAGCCGTCTTCGGACTCATCGATTGGAAGGAAGCGAAATTCCTCTTCAAGGCCGATAAAAGGGACTTCATTGTTCTGGTGCTCACCTTCAGTCTGACCCTTCTATTGGGCATTCAGAAAGGTGTTCTGGTGGGCGTCATCCTATCCCTTCTTTTCATCTTGCACAAAGTCTCCAGGCCACATCACGCGGTGCTCGGCCGAATCCATGAACATGACGTGTATAGGAATGTAGAGCGATTCAAAGAGGCTAAGGAGAAAGACGACCTGCTCATCTTACGCTATGATGATGACATCTTCTTCGGTAATGCGGAGCATTTCTTCAATACTGTGATGACCGAGTTGAAGGCCAAGAAAGGTGTGAAATACCTCCTCTTGGATTTCACTGCAGTCGGGCACATTGACAGCACTGGCATACGCCAGTTCGAACTCATGGTGAAGTCAGTGGAATCCAAAGGTGTGGAGGTCCATCTCTGTTCGGTCAAAGGCCCCCTAAGGGATGAGTTCAGTACCTATCAGACCAAGAACATCATACCCGAGTCCCGCATTCACTGGGACATTGACAATGCCATCAAAGACATGGATACTTTAAAGAACCAAACCCTCAAAACAGTATGAAATACGGATTCGTCATAGACAATAGGAAGTGCATAGGCTGCCATGCCTGTACCACCGCCTGCAAAGCCGAACATGAAGTCCCTGTGGGCGTGAATCGCACCTGGGTGAAACAGGTGGAAAAGGGTGAGTTCCCTGATACACGGAGGCTCTTCTCCGTCATGCGCTGCAACCATTGCACGGATGCACCATGTGTCACCATCTGTCCCACTGAGGCGCTCTTCATCAGAGAGGATGGCATCGTGGACTTCGATAAGGATCGTTGCATAGGCTGTAAGTCCTGTATGCAGGCCTGTCCATATGATGCCTTATACATCGACCCCGAGACACATACGGCCGCCAAATGCAATTACTGTGCACACCGTATCGATGTGGGATTGGAACCCGCTTGCGTGAATGTATGTCCCGAGCATGCGATCATCAGTGGGGACATGGAGAATCCAGAGACGGAGATCGCCCAGCTCCTCTCCCGCCATCCCGTAACAGCCCGTAAAGCTGAAAAAGGAACCAATCCCAACCTCTTCTATATCGATGCCGATGAGGCCTCATTGGTTCCAGCGGCCTCTGAGAAGTTGGATGTGTCCCTTTGGAGTTCTCAATCCCATGGCGTGGGGCACTTTGCCAAAGAGGCTGAGAAACTGGCCAATACGAATGTGGATCTCCTTGGAGAACTCTACAAATTCAAGCATGAAACCGAGTCAGTACCACCGACTCAAAAAGCACCTAGGACGGTACAGGTCGTCATGGACCAAACCAAGGAGGTCTATAACACACCCGATAAGGGCATCCTTTGGGGATGGGAAGTGTCAGCCTATGTCTGGACCAAGGCGATTTCCGCAGGCGCCATCTTGGTTCTTGTTCTCGCCTTGTTGACTGGAAGCATAGAGACCACCAGCTTCCTATGGGCTGCTGGCAGTATTGTAGGTCTTGTCTTCCTCACGTTGACTGGAGCCCTTTTGGTGAAAGACCTGGATCAGCCATTCAGGTTTGCCTACGTACTTCTGAGGCCCCACTGGTCCTCATGGTTGGTCAAAGGAGGCTATGCCATTACCATCTACGGTGGACTTTTGGCCCTCATTCTGGCGGCCATGTACTTCGAATGGACGGCTCTCATCTACCCTGCTTTCATTGCCGCTGGTGTCATTGCCTCCATCGTGGCGATTTATACCGCCTTCCTCTTTGCTCAAGCCAAAGGACGTGACTTCTGGCAATCCCCTACCATGGCCATCCACATGTTCGTCCACTCCTTCATGGCGGGTGTGGCGGTGTACCTTCTCATCACCTTAGGAACGACTACGGAGCCCAGTTGGCAACAGTTCCTGGTCAAAACGGGAATGATCGCCATCTTCATCAACCTCTTCACCTTGGGTATGGACTTATCCATCACCCATCCGACCCAGGACGCCAAAGAGGTGGTGAACATGATCCTGAAAGGGCGTTATAAGACAATGTTCTGGATAGGGACCATCCTGATCGGAAATGTCCTTCCGCTGCTCCTTTTCTTCACGGCCTCAGACTCCAGCATGCTATGTGCATTAGCAGGTATACTCACCTTGGTGGGAGTGTACATCAATAATCACATCTGGGTGGAAGCCCCTCAACGTATCGCACTCAGTTAATCTTTTCAAGCACAGGAATCATGACAAAGAAGCACACCATATTAGAGAGGATCGCGGAGAAAGTGGGACTCATCCCCAATCTGCATGGAGAACGTGAGCCACTCTTGGACCGGATGACCGAGACGGACTTGGAGAAATTCCCTCCCATGGAAAAGTGGGACCATTGGGAAGAGTACGAAGCCAAAGCATGGCCTAAAAAGGAGAAGAAGGCCTACACCATCGTACCTACCACTTGCTTTAACTGCGAGAGCGCCTGTGGACTCACTGCCTATGTGGACAAGGAGACTGGGACCATCCGGAAGTTCGAGGGAAATCCCTTCCATCCGGGAAGCCGTGGTCGTAACTGTGCCAAAGGTCCTGCGACCATCAACCAGATCAATGATACTGAGCGCATCCTATACCCCTTGAAGCGCAAGGGAAAGCGAGGTGAAGGCGAATGGGAGCGCGTGGGATGGGATGAGGCCTTGGACACTATAGCTGCAAGGATCAGAAAGGCCTTGAAGGAGAAACGCAACAATGAGATTGCCTATCACGTGGGGCGTCCTGGCCATGAAGGTTATGCGGATCGGGTTCTACAGTCCTGGGGTATCGATGGGCATAACAGCCACACGAACATATGCAGCTCAGGAGCCCGTTTCGGGTATAACATCTGGTATGGCCATGACCGCCCCAGCCCTGACCATGCCAATGCGAAATTCATCCTATTGATCTCGGCCCACTTGGAAAGTGGTCACTACTTCAATCCCCATGCACAGCGCATCATCGAAGGAAAGATGAAGGGTGCCAAGCTGGCCACGATGGACCCACGTCTATCCAATACCGCCAGCATGTCAGACTACTGGTTACCTACTTATCCGGGCAGTGAGGCGGCCATGCTATTGGCCATGGTGAAGATCGTCCTCGAAGAAGGCCTCTATAACAGGGACTACATGGAGAAATGGGTCAACTGGCAGGAATACATGGAGAAGCGACATGCCGGAACGGAGGTCACTTTTGACAATTTCATAGCCAAAGTCATCGAGGAATATGCAGAGTTCACTCCAGAGTTCGCTGAAAAAGAGACCGGTGTCAAAGCTGAGACCATCAAGGAAGTGGCGGTTCTGATCGGTGAGGCAGGTGAGAGATTCTCCTCCCATAACTGGCGAAGTGCTGGAAGTGGGAACCTTGGTGGATGGTGTGTGGCCCGAGCCTTGCATTTCCTCCAAGTCGTCACCGGAAGCGTGGGGACCAAAGGAGGAACGTCTCCAAACAGCTGGAGCAAGTTCAAGCCTTCCTTCCACTCGGTGCCTCCTGGACAGAAGTTCTGGAATGAGCTTCACTTCCCCAAGGAATATCCGCTCGCCATGTTCGAGATGAGCTTCTTGCTTCCTCACATGCTGAAGGATGGCAGAGGCTATATGGATACCTATTTCTCCCGTGTGTTCAATCCCGTATGGACCTACCCTGATGGATTCACATGGATGGAAGCCTTCCAACGTGAAGACCTCTTCGGTTGCCATATCGCCTTGACCCCAACATGGAATGAGACCGCCTTCTTCGCGGACTTCGTGCTACCAATGGGCCACAGTGCGGAGCGTCATGACTTGAACAGTTATGCCACTCACTCAGGTAAATGGATCGCTTTCAGACAACCTGTCTTGAGGGAAGCCGCTCGGAGAGCAGGAAAAGAGACCACATTCACCTATGAGACCAATCCTGGAGAAGTCTGGGAGGAAGATGAATTCTGGATCGAGCTCAGCTGGAGGATCGATGAGGATGGTTCACTCGGCATCCGACAACACTTCATGTCACCTTATCGTCCGGGAGAGAAGATCACCATCGATGAGTACTACCAATACATCTTCGAGCATACACCCAATCTGCCTGCAGCGGCCGCCAAAGAAGGCCTCACCGAGCTGGATTACATGAAGAAGTATGGTGCCTTCGAAGTGGAAGCGCATACCTACAAGAAGAATGAGACGGTCATTGCAGAGGAGAAACTCCAAGGTGCTGAATTCAATGAGAAAACCGGGGTGTACTCTAAGAACGGAACTGGCATTGCCGTAATGGTCGATGGAAAACCGAGGGAGGGCTTCCCTACTCCCACCATGAAGAATGAATTCTTCAGCCAGACCATGGTGGACTGGGGCTGGCCTGAGCACGCTACTCCGACCTACATCAAGAGCCACATCCATGAGGAGGTCTTGGATAAAAGCAAAGGAGAATATGTGCTGGTACCCACCTTCCGTCTCCCAGCACTCATCCATACCCGCTCAGGTAGCGCGAAATGGCTCATGGAGATCAGTAACCGTAATCCCATATGGATGCATCCCGATGATGCCAAGAAATGGGACTTCAAAACCGGAGATCTGGTCAAGATGAACACGGATATAGGGTACTTCATCGACAAAGTCTGGGTGACCCAGGGCATGAAACCCGGTGTGGTGGCCTGCTCCCATCACCTCGGCCGATGGAAACGTGAACAGGACAAAGGCA
This sequence comes from Bacteroidota bacterium, assembly GCA_027621335.1. Classification (GTDB taxonomy): domain Bacteria; phylum Bacteroidota; class Bacteroidia; order Flavobacteriales_D; family JABDKJ01; genus JABDLZ01. The sequence goes on along the minus strand of JAQCAN010000009.1, from coordinate 6,933 downwards.
ACAGCTGGTCGACCAATACCGTGCGCATCAGCAAGGAGGACAATGGCATCTATAAGATGAATACCAAATCAGGTATCAAGCCCTTCAACAGCACCGATAATGACAGTAAACGCATTTTCTGGGTGGATGGCGGAGTCCACCAGAACATCACCCATGCGGTCCACCCTGACCCCATCAGTGGCATGCATTGCTGGCACCAACGTGTGCGCATAGAGAAGCCGGGGCCTGATGAGAAGTATGGGGATATCGTGGTGGATACGAATAAGTCCATGGAGAACTACCGGGAATGGCTCAAGATGACGCGTCCCGCTCCAGGTCCAGATAACCTCCGTAGACCTCTTTGGTTCCGCAGACCCTTGAAACCAGCCAAGGAACTCTATTACTTGTCGGACGATAAACGAAATGAGAAGGAATGACCCCTCAGAAGCTACTTGAGCGAAATGAAGCATGGCGAAAGTCAAGCGTGGCCAAAGACCCGGCTTGCTTCGAGAAGTTGTCGAAAGGCCAAGAACCTGATATCCTCATGATCGCCTGTTCGGATAGTAGGGTCTCCCCAAGTGTCCTCTTTGGGGCTGAACTTGGTGAGCTGTTCATTCACAGGAATATTGCCAATCAGATCAAGACGGATGATGCCAATATCCTATCCATCCTGGAGTTCAGCATCGAGGTATTGAAGGTGAAGTACATCATCGTCCTTGGACATTATGGCTGTGGAGGGGTGAAAGCCGCCATGGCTCCATGTGAAGACTCTCATGTGTGCCGTTGGGTGAAGCCCATCCATGACTTGGCCGATAAAGAAAGTGACAGCCCGTCATGGAACCGATTGGTCGAACTCAATGCCCATGAGCAGATGGAGAACATCAGGCGGACCAGCGTCTATCAAAAGGCCTCAGAACGTGGCCATGCGCCCGTCCTCTGTGCGTGGGTGGATGATATCTCCACCGGACGAATCATTCCATTGACTGAACACATCTATCTATGAACCTCAGGAATAGCAAGGGTAGACCGCTCAGTGTAACTCATGTCACTATGGCTTCTGAACCCTGAGTGTAACTTTGTCATCTGAAAACAGAAAGGCATCCTAATTGCGTTTCTAAACTCAAGAAAGAGGTCCGTTAGGGAATCTCAATACATTTAAAGAAATACTGAACCGTATCATGGAAGTTAAGCAGTTGTACACAGGTTGTCTCGCTCAAGGCGCTTATTACATCGAAAGCAATGGCGAAGTGGCCATCATCGACCCGTTGAGGGAGGTCCAGCAGTATGTGGACATGGCGGAGGGCCGCAAGGCCAAGATCAAGTACATCCTTGAGACGCATTTCCATGCCGATTTCGTCAGTGGTCACGTCACCTTGTCCAAGATGACGGGAGCGCCTATCATCTATGGTCCAAATGCGAATCCGAGTTTTGATGCCATCTTAGCCAAAGATGGTCAGGAATTCAAGCTGGGTGATGTCACTATCAGAGTTCTACATACGCCTGGACATACCATGGAAAGCACCACTTACCTTCTTTTGGATGAGAAAGGAAACGAACATGCCATCTTCAGTGGGGATACGCTCTTCTTAGGTGATGTAGGTCGTCCAGACCTTGCCCAGAAAGCAGCGCATATGACCCAAGAGCAATTGGCAGGAACGCTTTTCGAGAGTCTTCGATCAAAGATCATGACGCTACCTGATGAGACCGTTGTCTATCCAGGCCACGGGGCAGGAAGTGCCTGTGGAAAGAACATGAGCAAGGAAACCATAGGTTCCATAGGCGACCAGAAGAAAACCAACTACGCCCTGAGGGCCGACATGACCAAGGAAGAGTTCGTCAAAGAAGTGACGGATGGTCTGATGGCCCCTCCTGCCTATTTCCCATTGAATGTGAAATTGAATAGGGAAGGCTACCAAGACATCAAGGAAGTCCTTGAAAAAGGAGATACTGCCATGAATCCTGAGGCTTTCGAGCTGGCTGCCAATGGCACAGGAGCAATCGTACTGGACGTTCGCGATCCTCAGTCCTTCGCTCATGGACACATCCCCCGTTCCATCAGCATAGGTATCGATGGAAGTTTTGCCCCGTGGGTAGGTGCCTTGGTCAAGGATATCGAACAGCCCATTCTTCTCGTAGCTGACGAGGCAAGGATCGAAGAAGTCATCACCAGGTTATCCAGGGTCGGATTCGATAATATCATTGGATTCTTGAAAGGCGGTGTGGAGGCCTGGAAGAAAGCTGGAAAAGAGATCGACACCGTGGAGTCCATCAAAGCGGTCGAATTTGCGAAGCGCATCGCAGCGCATGAAGGCCCTGTATTCGATGTCAGGAAATCCTCCGAATATCTTTCAGAGCACGTCCTTGATGCTGAGAATACTCCGCTCGATGAATTGAACGACCACTTGGCCGAGTTCCCTTCCAATGGAACCTTCTTCATCCACTGTGCTGGAGGCTATCGTTCCATGATCGCAGCGTCCATGCTCAAAGCGCGAGGCATCCATAACCTCGTGGATGTGATGGGAGGCTTCGGGGCCATCAAGCATACCGATGCCAAGGTGAGTGACTACGTCTGTCCTACAACATTGTGATCGTGATCTGATGGGAATCATGACCTTCTTTAAGAACATACTCACAGGGAATTCTGTGGACTACAAAGCGCTTATCGATGAAGGTGCGATAGTCGTGGATGTACGGACCAAGGACGAGTTCAAGCAAGGACATTTCAGGAACAGTAAGAACATTCCTATGAATAGTCTTCCTGATAGGATCAATAGCTTCGAAGGGAAGACCGTCATCCTGGTCTGCCGCTCAGGCGCCAGGGCCGGAAGTGCAAGACAGATGCTTCAAGCCAAGGGTATCACTGCATACAATGCAGGAGCTTGGCAGAATTTGAACTAAGCGCAACGATTAGAGTTTTACGAATAGTTGGTTGGTTGAAAAGGCTCATCTTAAGGGATGGGCTTTTTCTTTTTCTACCGCTTGGGTTAGAAAGACTTCTAAACCCTTGCTTACATGATATGTGTCATGTCAGTCCTGTAACTGTTGTCACATTTTTCGAGCCAGGGTCAAGGTACCTTCGGGTGAAGAACTTAAACCCCTTTACCCATGAAAGTTGAACAGATCTATACCGGATGTCTGGCCCAAGGCGCATACTACATCGAAAGCAATGGCGAAGCCGCCATCATCGATCCGCTGAGGGAAGTTCAGCCGTACATCGACTTGGCCGAATCTCGAGGAGCCAAGAACAAATATGTCTTCGAGACGCATTTCCATGCCGATTTCGTGTCAGGTCATATGGACCTGAGCAAGAAGACAGGCGCACCCATTGTCTTCGGACCAACGACCATGAAGACGGGCTATGACGTCACCATCGCCAAGGATAATCAGGAGTTCAAACTAGGAGACATCACCATCCGATTGCTCCATACTCCTGGTCACACCCCTGAGAGCAGTTGCTATCTCTTGATCGATGAAGATGGAAAAGAGCAAAGCCTGTTCACAGGAGACACCCTATTCATAGGTGATGTAGGCCGTCCAGACCTCGCACAGAAAGTGATTGCCGAGTTGACACAGGACAAGTTGGCCTCTATGCTCTATGATTCCTTGAGGAACAAGATCATGCCATTGAACGATGACATCATCGTCTACCCTGGACATGGAGCCGGAAGTGCCTGTGGTAAGAACATGAGGAAGGAGACCACGGACACCGTTGGGAACAAGATTTATTTGTGCTAATGAGTTTCCAGCAAGCAGAGAGAGACAAATGAGTGTCGCGAAGTATTTCACGGTTTAAAGGTACGTGCTGTATAGATTGCTTCGGCTTTCGCCTCGCAATGACGTTTGCAGGTAGCGCGCGTTAGGGATTGGAGCAAGCTACCGTGTAGCGCGGAAAGCCCGACCGCTTTGCTTCGCATTGCGGTAACGCCCTGAAAACTCTGTTTGGTAACGGACGCACCTGTGATAACTTTGCGGGAAACTTTTGCGCATGATCGCCAGCAGACGTGATGTGGCCGCATTGCCTACCGCCAAGACTGGTGCAGCCGTCAGAAAGCAAGCCCCTATCGTAGTGGAGAACATCATGAGACTGGCCAATCACCAGTCTTTAAGTGACCATCTCTACAATGGGTATTCATCGTGTCCTTTGGTCACCGGCTATGGAAAAATGGTCCTAGCTGAGTTCGACTATAACAACACCTTCACACCAGATCCGAAGCTGAAGCAGATGCTCGTATTCAACATCGATAAAGAGCATTGGAGGCTATGGATGCTGAAGAAGTACATACTTCCTTATCTGTATTGGAACAAGATGATGAAAGGAATAGACGTATAGGAGTCTTGGTTTACGTATATGTCTAAAGAGGTCGGACGGAGGGTTGAACTTCCGTCCGATTCTTTATTGCTTTGTTCTCAGGCAGAGTTCCTGCTCGCGTTGATGTTCCCATAGAGCGACCGCGTCACCATGGTTTCATAGATGGCCTTGTTCTCAGGGTTCTTACTGACTTGCTGTAAGGCATACTGCTGGATGACCAAAAGTGGAAGTACGATGTGTTCACGGACCTCCACTGACATCCGTGATATGGCCTCCTGCTCCATGAGGATATCATAGCCTGATATGAGCAAGAGCAATTCTTTGGAGCGTTCATACTCGGCCTTCAAGATGTTCCAGAAGGGACCATACTCGGGGTCATTGGCCATATAGGCCGTCAAATTGAAATTCGTCTTCTTCAAGGACATCATCGAGTTCAAGACCAGAGCCCTGAATAAAGCCACCTCTTGGAACAAGGCTTTCAATTCTACCAATCGTCCTTCATCGATAAGTACCTTGAGCGCTGAACCGATTCCGAAATATCCAGGTACATTCTGCTTCAATTGGCTCCAAGACCCCACAAAGGATATCGCTCGCAGGTCGCTCAAGGTCAATTTCTTGGCCCCTCCTCTCTTCCCGGGTCGGCTGCCGATGTTGGCGCGTCCATAGTACTTCAAAGTGCTCTTATTCTCCAGATAAGGTATGAACATAGGGTGCGCCTTGAGCTCGGAGTAGGTTTGGAAACTGAGTTCTGAGAGGCGCTCGATCAAGGCCCTTTGGGCTTCAGAAATGATGTTGCGCTCTCCATACAGCGCATTCGATAATCCGGCTCCCAACAATTGACGGCAATTGTACTTGAACTGATCATTCGTGCCGTAAGTGCTCGTGATGGTCTGTCCTTGGATGGTCAATTGGATCTCATTGTTGGCAATGAGGTTGCTCTGTGCCGCATAGAAGCGATGGGTCTTCCCTCCTCCTCGTGCCGGTGGTCCACCACGCCCATCGAAGAAGATGGCTTTGACCCCATTCTCCTTGCACACTCTGGTCAGGTTCTCCTTGGTCTTGTAGATGGACCAATTGGCTTTGAGATAGCCACCGTCCTTTGTTCCATCAGAGAATCCCAGCATCATGGTCTGCACCTGCCCCCGATCTTCCACGTGCTTCTTGTAGGCCGGAATGGAAAAGAGCGTTTTCATGATAGCCTCTGACTCCGCCATCCCTTTCATGGTCTCGAACAGGGGAACGATATCAAAAGGATACACCTCCTTTTTACCCATGCACCAGCGGAAGAGCGCGTAGACGAAGAGCACCGAGTAGATGTCCTCCGAATTACTGATCACATATCGGTTGCAGCCTTGTTCGCCATTCTTGGCCTGTATACCTTCCAATTGGCTGATATTCTTCAGTGTGTCCAGTATCAAAGGATCGTCCGACTCCAGGCCACTCACATTTATCTCCGCGTTCAAGCAGATGTCAAGGAGTTCTCCTTCTCTCAATTCGTCCAGACTCTCTTCGATCCTCCCTGCCGACTTGAGCAAGAAGGTCATCACCTGTGCATGGGCATGATGGTCCTGCCGGATATCCAAGATGGCAAAGTGGGTCCTGAAGATGCGCACCTTGTCAATAAAGGCATCCAAGTCCTCTAGATAAAGGCTGTGGTACTGGTCGATCAAGAGCTCTCTCATCGTCAAAAGAGGGCTTTCGATGTCCTCGAATGACAGGAACATCTCCGGTTGGAACATCGCGTCATATAGACTTAAACGAAGGTGTGCCAGCAAGCTATCGACTCCACGGAACGTGAGTTTCTTTTGGAGCAATTTGATGTCATTGTAATAGCACTTCATCAGTGTCATTCTCAGCTCATCTGCCACTTCAGCCGTTACCTCAGCCGTTACAAAGGGATTCCCATCCCTATCCCCTCCAGGCCAGAACCCTAATCGGAAGATGCCGTGGTTGTCAAAGCCCGACCCGTCCAGATCCACCTTCAATCGCCCATAGAGCTCACCAACCGCATGGTAATACACGTTGCGCAGGTAGTAGATGATGTTCTTCGCCTCATCCATGGGCGTGGGCTTATCCTTGTTCAACAAGGAGGTCAGGCCCAGCTGTTGCAAGGTGTCATCGATCTCGGTAAGGGCGTTCTGCTTCACCAATTCACGCAATCTGGATATGATGTCCAGTACCGAAGGAGGATAGAATTGAGTGGGATGGGCCGTGAAAATGATGCGCGCGCTGAACCGAGAGAAGTGTTCCTTCAACTCTTCCCATTTCCCTTCTTTCTTAGCCAACTGCACGTAATCCTTGGTGCCCAAGCTTTGACTATGTGAGTTCAACTCTGGGAAGGCCGCATCTTCCACACTGTCATAGAGAACGACCTGGCGTTCCACATACTGGATGACGCGGAACATGAAATCTATCTGACTCTTCTCATCCGTGAAACGGGATTGCTCCTCGAAGAATTCATTGAGAATCTGCTCAGGGTGCATGCCCTTCTTCAATCCTTCAACAGCCGCAGAGGTCAGCAATGGAATAAGGACGCCAACGTTCCGTTCTTGCTCGTAGGGCAAGTTGATGAAGAGGCCATTGAAGATGTTGAACTTGGTCAGAACAAGCTTATTGAAATCAGAATGTCTGGGATTATTGATCGG
>JAQCAN010000226.1 GCA_027621335.1 Bacteroidota bacterium | reverse complement strand
TGTTCAAGGACTTTCAAGATATCGTTGATGATCATGTAAGAAGTGTTAATCGCTTGCAAATTACAGGCTTCTGACGGATGGACAAGATACCGATAGGGATCCTACCTTTGAACGCATGGCATTCTTGAAGTATTTCCTGCTTCCTTTCTCATGGCTCTATGCTCTGATTCTCAAGACCCGTCATTGGCTCTATGACAAGGGGCTATTGAACGGCCGAACGGCCGCGGTCAAGACCATAATCATTGGCAATCTGGAGTTCGGTGGAACAGGGAAGTCACCCCATACCCTGTGGGTCGCCAATCAGCTGAAGGACTTTGAGTCAACCGCCATCCTTAGCCGAGGTTATGGGAGGAGGTCAAAGGGTTTTTTCAAAGTCAATATCAACAGTCATACACAGGAAGTAGGAGATGAACCATTGATGATGAAACAGACTTGTCCTGAATTGGAAGTAGCCGTCTGTGAGGATAGGTTGAAAGGGATTGAAACCCTAGCTGAAGAGGGTAGAAAGGTCATCATCTTGGATGATGCTTTCCAGCATAGGCCATTGAGGGGAGGATTGCGCATGCTCATCACCACCTTCGAGCGCCCGTTTACAGATAACCGGCTCGTGCCAGCCGGCACCCTCCGAGACCTCAAGTCTCGCGCCTCCTCTGCTGATATTGTCATAGTGAGCAAATGTCCACCGAATCTCTCGGAAAAGCAGTGTGAGAAGCTGAAGGGACAGGTCAGCACCTATTCGAATGCCAAGGTCTACTTCAGCGAAATGGTCTACAATCGTCCAGTGCGATTGGATGGTAGGGAGGGCGAACTCCTGGATCGGTCCTCCGTCATTGTGCTCTCCGCTTTGGCGCATAATGAGGTATTCCAGGCTAAAGTGGGTGAGACATACAACGTGATGCACGCTTTGAGCTATACGGACCATCACCGCTACAGCGCGCAAGACCTTGGGAAAGTGAAGTCCATATTGAGTACCTTTGCAGGCCTTGAAATAGCCGTGTTGACCACAGCTAAGGACGCAGTGAAGCTCAAGGAATCAGGATGGGTGGAGGAACTTGGAGAAGTGCCCATTTTCGTCCTTCCTTTGGAAGTGAGAATACTTAATGATGAGGCTCATCTGATTGAGCAATTGAACGCATATGTTAGAACGAATCAAGGAAACAACTGATTGGATTCAAGAACGAGTAGCTCAGGCTCCTGAAATAGGCATCATCCTAGGCACAGGTCTAGGTGGTTTAGCGAAAGAGATTCAAGTCGATACAGCTCTATCCTATGCCGATATCCCTCATTTCCCGGTGTCAACGGTAGAGAGCCATAAGGGTAAATTGATTTTCGGCAAACTTGGAGACAAGTCGGTAGTGGCCATGCAAGGCCGTTTCCACTTCTATGAAGGCTATGACATGAAGGAAGTCACCTTCCCTGTGAGGGTTATGTAGATGCTTGGCATCACTCACTTATTCGTCTCCAACGCTAGTGGTGGGGTGAACCCTGACTACACCATCGGTGACCTCATGATCTTGAATGACCATATCAATCTCTTCCCAGAGCATCCGTTGAGAGGAAAGAATGAAGAGAAACTCGGTCCGCGCTTTCCTGATATGAGTATCCCATATGACAAGGCACTTATTCAAAAAGCCATGCAAATAGGGCGCTCGCATGGATTCCCCGTTCAGGAAGGCGTCTATGCCGGACTCACCGGACCCACACTCGAGACTCCTGCCGAATACAGATACGTGTACCGGATAGGAGCAGATGCCGTAGGCATGTCCACCGTACCTGAGGTCATAGTGGCCCGACATATGGGTATCCCTTGTTTTGCCATCTCCATCATAACAGATATCGGAGTGGAAGGACGCATCGTTGAAGTCTCCGTTGAGGATGTCATCGCTGTAGCCTCGGAAGCTGAACCCAAGATGACCCGAATCATGAAAGAACTTATCGCATCCATCTGAACAACCCATGGCATCAGTATATGATTCATATGAATTGGTCTGTGGACTGGAGGTGCACGTTCAGCTGAAGACCAAGTCCAAGGCTTACGCTGGAGATGAGAACCGCTATGGAGCCTTGCCCAACACCTTGGTGAGCGCCATCACTCTTGGACACCCTGGTACACTTCCAGTGATGAATGAGAAAAGTGTTGAGCTAGCTGTAAGGTTGGGTATCGCATTCAATTGTGAGATCGCCTCCAAGATGTACTTCGCCAGAAAGAACTACTTCTACGCGGATCTCCCAAAAGGCTATCAGATCACTCAGGATAAAACACCAATCTGCAAAGGAGGAGAAGTGTTCATCACCTTGAAGGACGGGGAGGAGAGACGCCTCCAACTCACACGCATCCACCTGGAGGAAGATGCTGGAAAGAGCATCCACGATCAGGATCCCTTCAATACTTTGGTCGATTTGAACCGTGCAGGGGTGCCTTTGGTGGAGATCGTCTCCGAACCTGATTTCAGACAGGCTGAAGAGGCCTATGCCTACCTCATGGAAGTCCGCAGAGTTTTGCGTTATCTGGATGTTTCCGATGGGAACATGGAAGAAGGGAGTCTGCGCTGTGATGCGAATATCTCCGTCAGGAAAAAGGGAGAGACCATCCTCAATGAACGCACAGAAGTCAAGAACATGAACTCTTTCCGGAATGTGCAGAAGGCCATCGAATATGAGTTCAAGCGCCAGATCGATATCGTGGAGCAAGGAGGTCGAATAGAGATGGAAACGCGCAGCTATGATGCTGTGAATGATACTACCTTCTCCTTGAGGAGTAAGGAACAAGCTCATGATTACCGCTATTTCCCAGAGCCTGACCTCCAGCCATTGACGGTGACGGAGGCCTATCTGAAAGAAGTCCAATCCAGTTTGCCTCCACTTCCACGAGCTCTGATAAAGCGGTATACTACCGAGTTGGGTTTAAGCATCTATGATGCTGGAATCTTGACTGAAGAGAAAGAGACGGCCCTTTATTTCGAAGAACTCATCAGCTGTACGAGCAACTACAAGTCCGCTGCGAACTGGGTTATGGGAGAGGTGAGGTCTTGGGTGAACAGACAGGCCAGCCACATCAGTGACTTCCCTGTTTCTGCAAAACGCCTGGCAGGTCTCATCCAGCTTATCGATGAGGGCAAGGTGAGCAACAACTTGGCTGCACAGAATATTTTCCCACTTATGCTGGAATCTGAGAAGACAGCCATTGAGATTGCTGAGGAGAATGACTTTGTGCAGAACTCTGACCAGGATGCCTTGCGCTCCTATATCGACCAAGCTATAAGTGCCTATCCTGATAAAGTCGAAGCCTATAGGAAAGGAAATAAAGGCCTTTTGGGACTGTTCATGGGAGAGGTGATGAAACTCAGTAACCGCAAAGCGGATCCCAAGGCTACGACTACATTATTGAAAGAAATCCTTGAAAACAATTAATCATGTCAAGACCCTATTTGTTCTCTCTAATTCTACTTATTGCTGCTTGCAATACAGCTGATCACACTATGACCATCAATGGTAATATAGATGGAGCTGCAGGTGAATATGTCCGATTCCAGGCGTTCAATGGTCAAGGTCCTTCGGACTCGGCTCTCGTGGCCGCTGATGGCTCATTCAGCCTGGTTACCGAGAACCGTCCATTGGATTACTACAGGATATATGTCGCGGATCCTAAGCGGGCCATTGTCCTGGTCTTGGATAGCACACAGAGGGATATCACGCTAACGGCCAAGGCGGATGATCTCTTGAAAAGCTACGAGGTCACAGGCTCACCCGATAGCGAACTGATGCAGACCTTTTACCATAGGAGCATGTCCTATTCTGCCAAGATGGATTCCTTGAACAAATTACTTAGATCCTTGCCAGGGGATATAGACCCCATGATAAGCAATGCCATGAGGGGGCAGATTCAGCGTCTTCAATCCGACTATGAAGAAGAGATGAAGAAGTTGGCGGTGGATAACAGCCGTTCTCCTGCAGCTCTTAGCATCATCTCAACGATTGACCCAATGAAGGCTATGGTCGAATATAAAGCAGTCAGCTCGGCCTTGGCGCTTGTCATTCCGGATTCACCTTTCCTG
>JAQCAN010000225.1 GCA_027621335.1 Bacteroidota bacterium | reverse complement strand
AGGGAATCAGCATCAATCCGGTGCTGAACGCGTTTCAGAAGACCGTCAGAACCCACAGGGTCGATAGAGAACTTATTCAGGCTTTTCTTGACAGCATGAGGATGGACTTGGAAAAGCAGGATTACGATACCGAGCAAGACTACAAAGCCTATATCTACGGCTCTGCAGATGTCGTAGGACTGATGTGTCTGCGGGTATTCGTGCTTGGGGATGATGCGCAATATGAGCGTCTCAAGGGACCTGCACAGAGGCTGGGTTCGGCCTTTCAAAAAGTGAATTTCCTGAGGGACCTGAAGGCAGATGTAAATCAACTGCATCGATCCTACTTCCCTAATGTGGATATGGGGAACTTGAGCGCGGAGAACAAGTTGGCCATCATTCAAGAAATAGAAGGTGATTTTGCCGCAGCTTACCCAGGCATTCTGGCCTTGCCTAATGAGGCTAGGTTCGGAGTGTATACGGCCTACAGATACTACAGAGCCCTTCTGATGAAGCTGAAACAGACCTCCCATGACCGCATAATGTCCGAGCGCATCAGAGTGAATAATCCTCAGAAGATCAGTCTCCTGGCGCGTTCTTTTGTCAGAAATCAACTGAATATCCTCTAACCTGAATATTTTTGCGAGCATGTTGAATGTCATCATCGTCATAGCCACCTTCATAGGGATGGAATTCGTGGCCTGGTTTACCCATAAGTTTGTGATGCATGGCTTTTTGTGGATCTTGCATAGAGACCATCATACAAAAGAATCACTCCCATCATGGCTGGAGCGGAACGATGCCTTCTTTCTCATCTTCGCCATTCCAAGTATCCTCTTGCTCTTCTTCGGTGCTACCACAGGTTCGATGTACGCATGGCCAATTGGACTGGGAATCCTCTTCTATGGCTTGGCCTATTTCTTTGTCCATGACATCTTCATCCATCAGCGTGTCAAATGGCTGAGAAAGACCGATAACATCTATTTCAGAGCCCTTAGGCGTGCGCACAAGGTGCATCACAAGCACATTGGTAAGGAGGAAGGGGAATGCTTTGGAATGCTGATGGTCCCGCTCAAATACTTCAAGGAAGAAGCCAAAGCAGTCCGATAGTTTTCAACTGAAATCTTTCCACATTCAATGGTTTCCATTTGCGTTTCCATTTGAAATGAGGTATCTTCACAATAAACTCTAATCTGTGATCTATGCCTACGTTCTCCCACATCCTTGTCCCTTATGATGGAACCGAATCCTCCGAGGTCGCATTGAAGATGGCCTCTGAGTTGTGCCACAGGTTCGAAGCATCGATTACCGCTGTCTATGTGAAAAAGACAGAAACAGACAGTGCATTCGATAGAGTTGAAGAAAGCATTAAACAACGAGAGAAGGACTTTGGACTGAACATTCAGTTCTTGCATCCCCTTGGTCGTATGTATAAAGAGATTGTGAGGGTTATTGGAGAGGTGGGAGCGGACTTGGTCATAATGGGCACCCATGGTACTTCAGGTTTTGAGGAGTTCTGGATAGGTAGTAACGCCTACCGTATCGTCAGTAGAACAGATGTGCCAGTCATCACCATGCAGGCCAATTTCAATAAGGAGAGCTTCAAGAAGATCGTTGTTCCGATCGATCAGTCAAAAGATACCCGTCAAAAGCTGCCTATGGTTGCTCAATTAGCCCATTACTTTGGCTCGGAAATCCACATAATCGGGGCAACGAAATACACGGATTACGACAGTCACAAGACAGTGAAATTATATGTGGAGCAAAGTGTCGACTTACTGGCCAAAGAAGGTTTAGAGGTCGTGGTGACCTATGAGATGGGCAAGAATGTCGCTCAGGCTACGCTGAATTATGCCGAATCAGTGAATGCGGATCTGGTCATTATGATGAGTGAAAGTGAACCCTCTTCTGGGCTGTTCATGGGAACCAATGCCCAGCAACTCGTCAATCACAGCAAGATTCCTGTGATGACCTTACAGCCAAAGTCGGTCGGTATCGCCATCACTGGATATTGAGTTCAACGTCCAACAGATTCCTTATTTATACACAATTGGTCTTGCCATTCTCAGTATGGTGGGCCCCCTCTTTTCTAGCCGATTAGCTTTCCTTTGTCATCAAATTCTAAGACATGGATATATCATTGGTGATTCTTGCTGCGGGAATGGGCTCTCGATATGGAGGATTGAAACAGCTAGATGGTCTAGGGCCTGATGGGCAGACCATCATGGACTATTCTGTACATGACGCCATCCAAGCAGGATTCGACCGTGTAGTCTTTGTCATACGCAGTGATTTTCATTTAGAATTCAAGGAAAAGGTTCTCTCCAAATATGAGGAAAAGATCAAGTGCCTGACTGTTTTCCAGGACATGATCTCTTTCGTGCCTGAAGCCTATTCACAAGTGGCATTGGCCAGGGAGAAACCTTGGGGAACCGGGCATGCCATACTTGTCGCCAAAGATTGTGTCCCCGGGCCTTTTGCAGCCATCAATGCGGATGACTTCTATGGGAAGGACGCCTTCATACGGATGGCGAAAGAATTGAAAGCATCTCAGAATAAGAAAGGGGCCTACAGTATGATCGGCTACCGACTTAAGAATACCTTGAGTGACCATGGAAGTGTGAACCGTGGTATCTGTGTAACCAATGATAAGGGTGAACTTCAACACATCTTCGAAGGATTGAAGATTGAGAACAAGGGAAGTCAGATCTTTCATCATACCAATGGCCAACCTGAACCACTGGATGAAAATGCCTACGTCTCCATGAACTTCTGGGGCTTCAACTCGGATATATTTGATTTCCTTGAGAAAGATTTCCTCGGTCATGTGGAAGAGACTAAAAACGACCCTAAGTCAGAGTATTTCATTCCATTCGTGGTCAATGACATGATGGGTATAGGCCTTGCTTCAGTGAAGGTCATACCGACCAGTGCTTCATGGCAAGGAGTGACTTATCAAGAAGATAGGCCTGTGGTGGTCCAGAGCCTCTCAATGATGTCTGAAGAGGGTATTTATCCTCACAGCTTTTGAACGGAGGGAGCATCGGGAATCTCGGTAATTCGAGTCAAGGGGGGCATAAGAAACTTGTCTATGATTGAGTCATGGCCTATATGGACAGAATGGATCGCTGTTCTCTTCAATCTTGCCTATGTGATTCTAGCCGCTAAGAAAAAGGTGCTCTGTTGGTTATTTGGGGCCCTGGCATCAGCCATCAGCATTTTCCTTTTTGTCCACGTGAAACTCTACTCTGAAGCGATCCTATATATGATCTATGTGGTGCTTGCTTACTATGGATGGCAGGAGTGGAGGGGGCAATCCAGAGAAATAATGGATAGCGAGGTATTGGATTTCCCCGAACAAGCGCTCAAGATAGTGGAGTGGCAATGGAAAGAACATGTCTTCCTCTTGCTCTTGGGAACGGCTGCGGCAATCACGATCTCGGTCATTTTCAGTTTGACCGATGCGGCCCGTCCAGTCCTTGATGCTTTTACCACCACCTTCAGCCTCATTGCGACTTGGCTCACCGTGAAACGCGTGTTGAGCAATTGGATCTATTGGATCTTTATTGATGGGGTCTCGGTCTATCTCTATCTGGTCAGAGGGTTGGAAGTCTACGCAGCTCAGATGTTGGTCTTTGCTATTTTGGCTGCTTGGGGAGTGTATACATGGAGGAAAGAGTACATAGCAATGGCCCAATGAGGATCGCAATCCTTGGTCCGGAGAGTTCAGGAAAAAGCACCCTCTCAAAAGCCTTGAGTCAACACTTTGGTATTCCCTTGGTCGAAGAATATGCAAGGGCTTACCTGACAGACCTAGCTAAGCCTTACACCTTAGAAGACCTTCTATCCATTGCTGAGGAGCAGTTTTCTTTATCTGATGGGACTATCCAACTTATATCGGATACAGAGATGAGCACAATGGTCATTTGGGCCGAAGAGAAATTCAAGGAAGTTCCTGAGCAGATTTTGAAACTGGAAACACAACAGGAGTTCTCCTTATATATACTCTGTCGCCCAGACATTCCTTGGCAAGCAGACGCACTTCGGGAAAACCCTGATGAACGTGAAAGGCTATTT
>JAQCAN010000224.1 GCA_027621335.1 Bacteroidota bacterium | reverse complement strand
TTAGCTCCACGGCTCGAATTGAGACGCCCTTTAATAAGGTATCCCTGAACTTCTCCAACACGTCTAAGCGGGAGGCCATCTTCTTATCTCCTGCCTTGGCGGCCCGTGAAGCCGTTTGTATCAACTTCTCTACAGATTCAAGATCTTTCAGTTGTAGTTCGGTGTCTATGACCTCCTTATCTCTGACTGGATTTACTGAACCATCCACATGTACCACATTTCCATCTTCAAAACACCTTAAGACATGGATGATGGCATTGGTCTCTCTGATGTTTCCCAAGAATTGATTGCCTAAACCTTCACCTTTACTTGCCCCTTTTACCAGTCCAGCGATGTCCACAATCTCTATGGTCGTAGGCATGACGCGCTCAGGATTCACGAATTCGGCCAGCTGGGTGATGCGAGGGTCAGGGACCGTGATTACCCCTATATTCGGCTCAATGGTGCAAAATGGAAAATTAGCCGCTTGAGCTTTCGCATTGCTGAGGCAATTGAATAAGGTGGATTTTCCCACATTGGGCAGACCGACTATACCGCACTGTAAGGCCATGGCACTTTTAATTTTTTGAAGGCGCAAATGTAGGTCTTCTATCCTCTGTTGAGAATGGAACCTTCTAAGTCATTGAGATAATCCAAGCTATTAACAGTTTGCTGGTTTTTACTCACATGCTCTCAAGCACTGGGCTGCTAATGGTTTACTTTGAACTCAATTAAAACCGCTTCATGGAAGCCACCGAAATCTCCCCGACTATGTCACACGTTAGCGATGTGAATGAACTCAAGCGAATCGCCTCACAAGTCAGGCGAGATATTCTCAGAATGGTACATGCCGTGAACTCCGGTCATCCTGGTGGATCCCTGGGCTGCACCGACTTCTTCGTCAGCATGTATTTCAACATCATGAAGCATGATCCCAAGGCATTCAATATGACCGCCAAAGGTGAGGATGCATTTTTTCTGAGCAATGGGCACATATCACCAGTGTGGTACAGCACTTTGGCGCATTCAGGCTATTTTCCAGTGACTGAACTGAACACCTTCAGAAAGCTCAACAGCCGTCTTCAAGGTCACCCAGCTACTGAAGAAGGTCTTCCCGGAATCAGGATCGCCTCTGGTTCATTGGGTCAAGGTCTCTCCGTTGCTTGCGGCATGGCTCAGGCCAAGATCATAGACAAGGATGAGAATACCGTTTACACCCTTCATGGCGATGGAGAGTTACAGGAAGGCCAAATCTGGGAAGCAGCAATGTATGCCGCCCATTACAAATTGGACAACCTCATTGCCACAGTGGATTGCAATGGCCGCCAGATCGATGGGGATTTGGAGGATGTGATGAGCCTCGGAGACCTTGGTGCAAAATGGAAAGCCTTCGGCTGGACTGTTCTAGAGATGAATGGCCATGATTATGATCAAATCCTGAGCACCATGGCCAAGGCAAAGAGTCTGAGAGGACAAGGGAAGCCCATCGTCATACTGATGACCACCGAGATGGGTGAAGGAGTAGACTTCATGGTAGGCTCCCACAAGTGGCACGGTGTAGCGCCTAATGACGAGCAACTGGCCTCTGCCCTATCCCAAATCAAAGAAACTTTAGGAGACTATCCTGCTTGAACCAAATTAAGACCTCAATCCCATGTTCGATCTTACCGTAAGTCCAGAGAAGAAAGATACCCGTTCAGGTTTTGGCCAAGGCCTTGCTGAGCTTGGTGATTCCAATCCAAATGTCGTTGCCCTTTGTGCTGACCTCATTGGATCTCTGAAAATGAATGCTTTTCAAAAGGCGCATCCAAAGCGCTTCTTCCAAGTTGGAATTGCAGAAGCTAATATGATGGGTGTGGCAGCAGGATTGGCCACTGCCGGAAAAATCCCGTTCACAGGTACCTTCGCCAACTTCTCCACCGGCAGGGTGTATGACCAGATCAGACAGTCCATCGCCTATTCGGATAAGAACGTGAAGATCTGCGCCTCACATGCTGGACTGACCTTGGGAGAAGATGGGGCGACCCATCAGATCTTGGAAGATATCGGGATGATGAAGATGCTACCGAATATGACAGTCATCGTCCCCTGCGACTACAATCAGACGCGATTAGCGACTTTGGCACTTGCCGATCATCATGGACCAGCTTATCTGAGATTCGGGAGACCTTCATGGGCCATCTTCACTCCCGCTGAGGACAACTTCGTTATTGGAAAGGCCCAGATGCTGAAGCCCGGAGCCGATGTGAGCATCTTCGCTACTGGTCACTTGGTCTGGAAGAGTATTCAAGCAGCGCAAGCTTTGATGGAAAAAGGAATCGATGCTGAAGTCATCAATATCCACACCATCAAACCCTTGGATGTGAAAGCCATACTGGATTCGGCCAGGAAGACCGGATGTGTGGTCACAGCTGAAGAGCATCAGAGGAACGGAGGTCTAGGTGATAGTGTAGCACAGGTATTGGCCATGCACCTCCCTACCCCAATGGAAATGGTGGCTGTGGATGACCAGTTTGGAGAAAGCGGTACACCTGCTCAGCTCATGACCAAGTACGGTATAGACACTGAAGATGTCATCGCAGCTTCGGAGCGGGCTGTAGCTCGAAAATGAGTCGATATTCTAAACGGTCCTAGACGCTTTTGCCGCGATATTAAACTTGAGCACGTTCTTAGTGTCTAAGACCTAAATCTGCTCATTCTTGCCAAAAGACCCTCATACCTCTAAGTCCATATCTAAGGATTCTGAGTCTCTTCTGAGAGATCTCATCAGCGAGACCAAGGGGCTGCTCTATCAGCACCTCACTCGCATGGTAGGTAATCATGAAGACACTGCTGACTTATTGCAAGAGACCTATATCCGCGCTTGGAAAAACCTTGATAGTTTCAAAGGAGAATCAAAGATGTCCACTTGGGTGTTCAGGATAGCCACCAATCTCGCTTTGACCCATATCGAGAAAACCAAGCGCAAATCGACCATATCCATCGACAATCAGATTCATGTCAGAGCATCTGCTGATGGTCCGGATGCCGAGGATATCCTTAATAAAGTGGACCAAGCTATGGACACATTGCCCCCTAAACAGAAGCAAGTCTTCATCATGAGATACTATGATGAACTTCCTTATGAGGAGATGTCCCATTTGACCTCTACCAGCACTGGAGCTCTAAAAGCCTCCTATCACCATGCTGTGAAAAAGATTGAGGACTTCTTGACCTCGCATTAAACCTAGACCGGCAGAATCAGTCAAAGAAGCACAACATGAATGAAAGAGAAGACATAACTGAGATAGCGCCCTTGCTCTCCTCGATAGAAAAAAGGAAAGTCGAGGTGCCTGAAGGTTTTTTGGAGAGCTTGGAAGAAAAAATTCTGAGGGAAATCCAGCCTAAAGCGAGGGTCATCGCCTTCAAACCGAGTGCATTTTTTTATATGGCGGCTGGAATTGCGTTGGTAATGGGACTCTTTTGGTTCTTAAGACCTGAGTCCAATTCTCCAGAGCAGACCGTTGACCTTAATGCTTTGGTCAGCCAACTGAGCATTGAAGAGATTGACTCCTTCGTCATGATGGATGAATATCTGATAGAAGAAGTCTATTTAGAAAAGACTGGAACGACCACAAGCCCTGAAATCGAATACCTGATCGATGATGATGTCTGGTCAGATGAACTCATAATTGAATACTTATAATTACATCACCCCCACATGAAAAAGCACATTGCATTAGCAGCACTATTAATGATAGTCTGCACGGTTTTTAGCCAACCCGAAAGAGGCGAACGAATAGAGATGCTCGAGAAAAAGCGCATGGATTACATCAATACCAATGCGGGACTCACCGAGTCTGAAGCCAAGGCTTACTGGAGCTTGGATGAAGAAGCTCGTTCTAAGAAAATGGCACTTCTGGAAGATGGAGAGCGCATGGAGCGAGGCATGGACTTGGAGCAAATGAGTGACAAAGAAATCGAAGAGAAGCTCCTAGCTGGTGTTGACAAGAAGGTAAAGGCCGCTCAGGTGGATCAGGACTATGCGCCACAATTCATCAAGGCTATTGGAGTTAGGAAATTTGCCGCAGTACTCAAAGCTGAAAAACAATTTCGCAGGGAAGTGCTGAGAGAAATGAAAGGAGAAAGAGGTGACCGACCTGATGGACCAA
>JAQCAN010000008.1 GCA_027621335.1 Bacteroidota bacterium | reverse complement strand
GGTCTTTGTAAACGGTTTCTACAAATACGAGATTGGAAGCCTTTGAGGTTCAAATGATAGTACTCGGCCCGACATTCCAGCGGCCCACGTTGTGAACATCCGGGGTATTATTAAGACTCAGAGTCGAATGCGTCTTCATGATGATAGACTTTTCAGGTGTCAAACTAGGGCATTGACAAGCTCCATAGACTGAATCTGCAGTTTCAGCGTAGTAAGAGAGTTGAGGTTTATCGTCTGATCCGATAAAACCTATAGGTGCATTACCCTTGCTTGCCTACTTTTGCCGCCCAAATGGAGCACATACGTAATTTCTGCATCATCGCCCACATCGATCACGGTAAGAGCACCTTGGCCGACCGCTTGCTTCAGACGACTGGAACCATAGCAGACCGGGACATGAAAGCTCAGTCCTTGGATGATATGGATTTGGAACGTGAGCGTGGCATCACCATAAAGAGCCATGCGATCCAAATGGACTATGTCCATAATGGCCAGAAGTATGTACTCAATCTCATTGACACTCCAGGACACGTGGACTTCTCCTATGAGGTCTCTCGTTCCATCGCGGCCTGTGAGGGAGCACTACTCATTGTAGATGCCACACAAGGCATTGAAGCTCAGACCATTTCCAACCTCTATCTAGCGATGGAGCACGACCTGGAAATCATCCCCATCTTGAATAAGATGGACTTGGAGAGCGCCATGCCTGAGGAAGTGACGGATCAGATCGTGGAGCTTATCGGCTGCAAGCCTGAGGAAGTCATCCCTGCCAGTGGAAAGACCGGCCTGGGCGTATTGGACATCCTCACTGCTGTCATCGATCGCATCCCTCCTCCTAAAGGGAATCCTGATGCGCCCTTGCAAGCACTCATCTTCGACTCGGTGTTCAACCCCTTCCGTGGCATCATCGCGTATTACCGAGTCATCAACGGATCCATTCGCAAGGGCCAGTGGGTGAAATTCATCAATACAGGAAAGAAATACGAGGCGGATGAGATAGGAGTCCTGAAGATGAACATGCTACCGAAGCAAGAAGTCCTTACTGGAGATGTAGGCTATATCATCAGTGGCATCAAGGTGGCCAAAGAGGTGAAAGTAGGAGATACCATCACCAGCGTGGAGAATTCCAGCACAGAGGCCATCAAGGGATTCGAGGACGTGAAACCAATGGTCTTCGCGGGAATCTATCCAGTGGATACAGAAGACTACGAGGAGTTGAGAGCTTCTTTGGAGAAACTCCAGTTGAACGATGCCTCTTTGGTCTTCGAGCCTGAGAGTTCGGTGGCCTTGGGCTTCGGATTCCGATGCGGCTTCTTGGGCATGTTGCACATGGAGATCGTCCAAGAGAGATTGGAAAGGGAATTCGATATGACCGTCATCACCACTGTACCCAACGTATCCTATAAGGCGTATACCACGAAAGGGGATTTCTTGGTGGTGAATAATCCGAGCGACTTGCCTTCGGTAAATATCCTGGATTTCGTGGAGGAGCCGTACATCAAGGCCCAGATCATCACCAAGAGCGAATATGTCGGAGCAGTTATGAACCTCTGCATCGACAAGCGTGGAGACTTGACCAACCAAGTCTACCTGACTCAGGACCGTGTGGAATTGAGTTTCGAGATGCCACTAGGAGAGATCGTCTTTGATTTCTATGACAAACTGAAGACCATATCCCGAGGCTACGCCTCATTCGATTACCACCCGATAGGGTATAAGCAATCCAGTCTTGTGAAGTTGGACATGATGTTGAATGGAGACCAAGTGGATGCACTTTCTGCACTTATCCACAGGGACAACGCCTTTGAGTTAGGAAAGAAGATCTGTATCAAATTGCGCGAGCTCATCCCCAGGCAGCAATTCGAGATTGCAATCCAAGCAGCTATCGGTGCCAAGGTCATCGCCCGTGAGACCGTAAAAGCCCTTCGTAAGGACGTGACTGCAAAATGTTATGGTGGAGACATCACCCGTAAGCGTAAGCTTTTAGAAAAGCAGAAGAAAGGGAAGAAGCGCATGCGTCAAGTGGGCAATGTGGAGGTGCCTCAAGAGGCCTTCTTGGCGGTATTGAAGCTGGACTGACTCACCCCGATCTCGCTACCCTCGCTCGACCCTCTCTATGCCTTTGGCACAAAGAGGGTTTTCTTTTTTCTCCCCTCTCTGGTGAGAGAGGGGCCGGGGGTGAGTTGGGAGACTCTGGACTCGCCCCGATCTCGTTCCACTCGCTCGACCCTCTCTATGCCCTCGGCACAAAGAGGGTTTTCTTCTTTCTCCCCTCTCTGGTGAGAGAGGGGCCGGGGGTGAGACGGGAATCACTCCATCTCAAGCACCTGCAAAATCAACTCTTTAACTGCATCGATATCCTTAAGGTCATGGTTTTTAATGCGAAGAGTTCTCAAACCCAGGTTCGCTAGAATTTCATCTCGGTTTGCATCATATTCCCTTTGGTAGTCATGTATCGGACCATCGAGCTCGATAATCAGATTTCTTTCGGCACAATGGAAGTCAGCAATGAAGAAGGACCGTTGATTGACTCTGACAGAGGGGTAGAAGAAGGGTTTCTGCCGAGTGAATTTGTAGCCGTTGAATCTTCTATTGAGCAATAACTTCCAAAGGAGTTCCTCAGTAGGTGTCATCTCTTTTCTGAGTTGTCGACAGAGTTCGGTGACATTCATGACAATCGAAAATAGGTTTTTTACCCACCCCGATCTCGCTACCCTAGCTCGACCCTCTCTATGCCTTCGGCACAAAGAGGGTTTTCTTCTTTCTCCCCTCTCTGGTGAGAGAGGGGTCGGGGGTGAGTTGGGATTATGTATAGCAGTTCATAAAAGGGGTCAACCCATATATCTAACTTTGCCCCGCATCAAAAACATGGTCATGTACGGTAAGATCCAAGAAGAGCTCAAGGCAGAATTGAAGAACATTGAAGAAGCAGGGCTCTTCAAAAAAGAGCGCATCATCACAGGTCCACAAGGGGCGGACATCCATGTGTCCACTGGAGATGAGGTCGTGAATTTCTGTGCAAACAACTATCTGGGATTGAGCTCTCATCCTGAAGTGGTCCAAGCGGCCAAAGACGCCTTGGACAGCCATGGATACGGCATGTCAAGTGTGCGCTTCATCTGTGGTACTCAGGATATCCATAAGGAATTGGAAAAGAAGCTGGCCGAGTTCCATGGGACGGAGGACACCATTCTCTATGCTGCATGTTTTGATGCGAATGGGGGAGTCTTCGAACCCCTTTTGGGAGAGAATGACGCCATCATCTCAGACGCTCTGAATCATGCATCCATCATTGACGGAGTGAGATTATGTAAAGCGAAACGCTTTCGTTATGCGAACAACGACATGGCCGATCTGAAGGTTCAGCTGGAAGCAGCCAAGGCGGCTGGATGCAAGAATCAGATCATCGTCACCGATGGGGTATTTTCCATGGATGGAGTGGTAGCAGACTTGAAAGGCATCTGTGATTTGGCGGATGAATATGGAGCCATGGTCATGGTGGATGAATGCCATGCGGCCGGATTCATAGGGAGGACGGGCCGCGGCACCCCTGAGCATTGTGGCGTCATGGGGCGAGTGGACATCATCACTGGAACATTGGGCAAAGCCTTGGGCGGAGCCATGGGGGGCTATACTACTGGACGTAAGGAGATCATAGAGATGCTCCGTCAACGGTCAAGACCTTACTTGTTCTCAAATAGCCTTGCCCCGAGCATTGTGGGGGCTAGCATCAAGGTCCTAGAAATCCTCTCCAGCTCTACTGCGTTGCGAGATAAGCTCATGTCGAACGTGGATTATTTCAAGAAAGGCATGGCTGAACTCGGTTTCGATATCGTCAAGGGGGATTCGGCCATCGTGCCCGTGATGCTTTATGATGCCAAGCTATCTCAGGTCATGTCGGATAAGCTTTTAGCAAAGGGGATCTACGTCATCGGGTTCTTCTTCCCTGTCGTACCTAAGGAGAAGGCCAGGATCCGCGTGCAGCTTTCAGCGGCCCATGAGCCACATCATTTGGATAAAGCTATCCAGGCATTCAAAGAAGTAGGTGAGGAATTGGGGGTGATATAAGCCCTGCGATCAAATGTCGCTGGCCAACCATCTGGACAGAAAGACATCTGAAACCAAGTATTCACTTGCTTCTTCATGAATGAGCTCCTTGTCCAAAAGGGACTTCAGACTCTGGCTAACAGTGCTCACAGCACTCAATTCATGTGTGATGATAAAGGTGATGGATGTAGGAGACTTCACTTGACCTTCTTTGGCTATAGCTTTGAGCAAGGCCGCTTGATGATTGCTCAACAAACGAATCAAGGTCATGAACTCAGGAGCGCGTTCTTTCAATATGCTGGTCTGAACCTCTCTCATATCCTTTTCAGAATAATTCTTGAGGCCTAAAGAATAGAGTCTGTTGAATAGATATTGGACGTGATAGGTATGTGTTCTGCACCATGCTAGGCCATTCAAGATAGTCTCGTACGGCATGATGCGATGGGCTGCCTTGAAATGCGATTGTATGAAATCAGCATAGATATCTGTATCGATCTTCCCAAGATATAGCGGCTCAGTGGCTTGGTAGAAAGGTCTTCTGCTATTCGAGAAGATAGCTTGTAGCATACGTTTGTTACTTCCAGAGAAAATGAAGTTCACATTCCTCAACCCTTGAACATGCTCCCTGAGAAGGGCTTCAGTGGTCTGCTCTGGATAGTCGAGAACCTGCTGGAATTCATCAATGGCGATAACCACCCGCTTGTCCTGTCCTTCAAGGAATTTGAACAACTCGGCAAGGGCGATGCTTTCTTCTTGTCCTTGACGGAGCCCAGCAGCTATTTGAGGAACTCCGGTAATAGGATCCAAGCTCATACTCAATTCAAGACTTCGGAAGAGTTGTGAAATCTTGGTCAGAAAGGAGGTCGTAGGTTTTCCTATCTGCCCGATACACTCTTCAATCAGCCTCATGATCATTTCCTTCTGACTGGAAGTTCGATAGATGTCAATGAATATGGAGATTGACGTCCTTTGAGATTTGAATAGATGCTTGATGAGCGCAGTCTTCCCTAATCTGCGCAGTGAGATGATACTCACGTTTCTTTGATTCTGTATTGCTTCTTTGAGGAACCTGAGCTCTTCCTTTCGATCGCAGAAGTAAGCTGCTCCTGAGTATCCTTGAAGTTGGAAAGGGTTCAAGATATCGTTCATGCAGCAAATTTACATAGAATATGATACATAAAATATGTAACATAAATTATGTAGTGACGTCCGACTTTGTCTCAAAGCGGAATATTCCCGTGCTTCTTCTTCGGTAATGACGCCACTTTATTCTCCAGCATCTTCATGGAACTGATGAGCTTCTTGCGAGTATCTGATGGAAGGATGATCTCATCGATATACCCCCTGGCCGCAGCGCGATAGGGGTGAGCGAACATGTCAGCATACTCGGTCTCCTTCTCCTTCAATTTCGCCTGAGGATCCTTTGCGCTGTTTATCTCATTCTTGAATATGATCTCAGCAGCTCCTTTTGCACCCATCACAGCTATCTCTGCAGTTGGCCATGCGAAGTTCATATCTGCTCCTATGTGCTTGGAGTTCATCACGTCATAAGCTCCTCCGTAAGCCTTACGAGTGATAACGGTCACTCTGGGCACGGTAGCTTCACTGAAGGCGTAAAGCAGCTTCGCGCCATGGTTGATGACTCCATTCCATTCCTGATCCGTTCCGGGAAGGAATCCTGGAACATCCTCAAAGACAACCAGCGGAATATTGAAGGCATCGCAGAACCTGACGAAACGAGCCCCTTTGATTCCTGAGTCCACGTCTAAGACCCCAGCAAGATGCGAAGGTTGATTGGCTACGATACCCACACTTCTTCCAGCCAGCCTTGCAAAACCTACAATGATGTTCTGTGCATAGTCCTTATGCACTTCCAAGAAGGACTCTGAGTCCATGCACATCTTGATGACCTCATTCATGTCATAAGGTTGATTCGCAGACTCAGGGATGATGCCATCCAGTTTGGGGCGGGATTCATCACCGCCTGTATAGGGCAACATGGGAACATCCTCTTCACAGTTCTGAGGAACATAGCTCAATAGATTCTTCAGATTCTCAATACAGGCGATCTCATTCTCGCATGAAAAATGGGAGACTCCAGATTTACTGCCATGGGTAGAGGCTCCTCCGAGTTCTTCAGCGGTCACTTCTTCATGCGTCACGGTCTTGACGACATTCGGTCCGGTCACGAACATGTAGCTGCTGTTCTCCACCATCATGATGAAATCGGTCAGAGCAGGGGAATAGACAGCTCCTCCAGCGCATGGGCCCATGATGGCACTGAACTGTGGTATGACACCACTGGCTCTCACATTCCGATAGAAGATATCTGCATAACCGCCCAACGAGACCACACCTTCTTGGATGCGTGCACCTCCTGAATCATTCAAGCCGATGACCGGGGCCCCATTCTCCATGGCCAAGTCCATGATCCTGCAAATCTTCTTAGCATGAGATTCTGCCAATGATCCACCTAGCACAGTAAAGTCTTGGGCGAAGACATACACCAGTCTTCCATGGATGTTCCCATAACCCGTCACTACCCCATCTCCGAGGAATTTCTGATCTCCTAGGCCGAAATCATTGGAGCGGTGAGTGACCATCATCCCTATTTCCTCGAAACTGCCTTTGTCTAAGAGGAAATGGATGCGCTCGCGCGCAGTGAGCTTACCTTTGGCGTGCTGGGAAGCAACACGCTTCTCACCACCTCCGAGGATGGCTTCTTCTTTCTTCGATTTCAGACGTTCAAAGCTGGAATTCATGCATGCGAGGATTGGTGCGGTCCAAAAATAGGCATTGGGGCATCAGAAAAAAGGAAAGGCCCCACCCACGAATGGGAAAGGGCCGATCCAGACCTGTTATCATCTGAGGACACGCGATGTTGAATGGGTCTATTTCTCCTTCAACTTAACGCGAATAAGGTGATTCCAACAGTGAAGGGGTAAAGCTCAGGCCCATTCTCATCCTCGAAGAGTTCTGTGAGCTGATATGTGGCAAAGAGGTTGAATGCTCCATATCCCACTCTGACCGCAGCTTCTAATCTGTATGGGGCAATATTGAAATTATTCTTGGTCTTTGACCGGAAGACCTCTCCTTCAGATTCGAATCTCCTTTTATACATGGAACCTAGGCGCAGCCCACCGATGACACCGGCAGAGAGATGGAAATTCTTGTCCTGTTCTTTACTCGTGTTGAATTCTAGTAGTAGCGGAACGGTTAGCCACGTGGTTCGCAGCTTGTTCTTCCGCATAGAGATGGTGTTATCCAAAAAGGCGACCGTATCCTTGGTGTAGAACAAGGTATAGTCGTTCTTCAAACGGTAGTTATTCCATTGAAGTCCTGCACCGGTGGTGATACCAACATAGTCATGGATCAGTCGGATCTTCTGCTCCCAGAAGTTGATGCTCAAGCTTCTTGACTGCGCGTAATCCACATCCATGAAGTCTATAGACTGGTCCAATTCGGTGCCACCGTCTGGATTCAGAAACCCATTGATACCGAGTTCCACACCATCCCAGTAGGTTAGTTCGTTTCTTCGATTCTTGTCTTCTTGTTCGGTGTCCTCTTCTTCATCGCTATAACCTTCACTCACGATGTAGATGGTGCTATTCTTAATCTTGATCTTAGTGGTGTCCTTGACCTCGCCAGTGATGCTGTCAATGGTCTCTACTTTCACATGCAGACCGTCCTTGTCTTTGGATAACTCCAGACGGTCTAAATCATTGTACTTGACGCTGTCAGGTTCGGTCTGAGCTGTTGCAGAGGTTCCTATGAGGATCATTAGGAAGGTAAAAGGGAGGATTAAGTTTTTCATGACTGTTGTTTCATTGTTCTGATGCTGTGACGGACAGGGCAATCCAGAAGTTACAGCGAAGGAATCAGTTCTTCTTCTTTCTTTTCACCGCCACCTCGAAACGCCCAAATTTCAACGAAGTTTGAACATAGGCAGCTTCAGGATCAACATCCTGGATAGCTAATATGTCACTACCGGCAGTAGCTTTCTTCAAAAGGTCTAGGGCCGTAGTATAAGGACGTTCGTCTCGTAAGTGTTTGCTTACAGGGGCATAATTCGCTTTGGGCGTGTCGATGTCTTCAGCCAGTTCAGTGCCCGGACTCTCAATGGAGGGGTCGGTAAAGGGGGTGTCATCGATGGGCGCAGGCACGTCCGTCAAGTGTTCCAATGGCAATTCCAGATCTCGGGAAGGATTGTCTATGATGGTTGGCTCAGATGTTGTTGGAGTCTGAACCAATAAAGGTTCCAACTCATCTATTAGCTCAGGATGAGATTCAGGTACAGCTGATTCAGACCATTCTTTGTTCTCAGAGGCCTCGGTCAAAAGCGAATTCCCTTCCGTCTGCGCAGGGGCTAGGTTTATGGTCTCCCAAGCCAATGGTCCGCCATCACGAGCAACATAGGTCGGTGTGTCGCTTGAGGGGATCAAGAAGAAGGCTAGGAGCAGAGAGGCGGCCAGTGAGACTGCCTTGAACCACATGGGGATGACGCGTCCTTCGGAATGTTTCAATGCATCCTTGCCAGGATAGGTGATTCGGGCATCGGCTTCCAACTTGGTCTTTGCGTAAATCCGTGCCAATTGCATTTCCGTGTCACTTAGCGCACCCAGATCGCCTTCATCTTCTATTAATGCGATAATGTCTTCATCCTCCAATGGGTCCTTTTTAAGAGCTCCTTTCATAGCCAGGATGACGCTCTCATCGGCTATGAGGACAGAATGTTCCAAAAGGTCCAGGTCTTCAGCTAATTCAGGATGCGCTGTCAGGAATTGCTGGAAGCGCAATAGCTCGTCAGCGCTAAGTACCCCATCCAGATGGTCTACCATCCATTCCTCGTAGGTCGATATGTTCAGTTCGCGTTTCATCAGATGTGGAGATCCATACTTACAAGATGATCCTTCAGGCGTTTACGTGCTCTGAAGATGTACACTTTCACTTGTGAAGGGTTCAAGTGGGTGATCTCGCCAATCTCTTCGTAGGAATACCCTTCGTAGTCACGAAGAAGGACCAATTGCCGTTGAATCTCAGGAAGCTCACCCAGAGCTTGATGAAGGACCTCTTGCAAGTCGGACCAGTGTCTGGTATGCTGAGGTTCCGGATGGTGGGATTCCATCCTTGATATCTTGCTATTCTTTCTAATTCCGTCAATCATGATGCGATAGGCCGTAGTGAATAACCAGGATTTGCTCTTCTCGAACATCACCTCTGTATGGCTTTCCCATAACCGGACAAAAGCGTCTTGCACTATGTCCTTGGCTTGGTCAGCATCCTTGGTACTCTTGAGGATGTAGCGATACACCCTATCCGAGTACAGGTCCACACATTGGTTGTAATTCTTGGTATCCACAGGTCCGGATTCTAGGCAGTGACGGATGAGGGTTGAGGAAAGTTACAACCTAGAATCAAGAAAGCGCAGAAAATCAGGCGTCTAGCACATCGATGAGGTTGTTCTTCATCCCGAACTTGATGAGACCAGCGGTATTCTTAAGTCCAAGTTTCACCAACATCTTCTGCCTATGAGAATCTATGGTCCGTTTGCTGAGTCCTAGTTTTACCGAAATCTCCTCATTGGTCAATTCCTCTGAGATCAATTGAAGGATCTGACGTTCACGCTTGGTGATCAACATCTTTCCCCGTGCGAAGTCATAGCTAGCCCGATTCACGCGCTCAGGATTCATCAGTTTCTGTGAGACTTCATTACTGAAGTAGGAATCTCCACCCATGATTGTCAGGAAGGCTTTTTCAAGCTCCTCAGATCCGATATTCTTCAGGACATATCCTTTGGCACCGGCATCCAACATCTCTCTGATCACAGATTCCTCGTCATGCATGGATAAGGCAAGGATGAGTGCCTCAGGGTATTTGTCAAGAATCTGACGGGTCAGATCGATGCCGCTCTCCTCTCGGAGCTTGATGTCCATCAATATGATGTCGTAACTGAAGGAGGAGACACACACAAGGGCTTCATTGGCATTCTCGGCCTCGTCAATCTTGAAGTCGAATCGTTGGCTTTGATTCAAAATGTATTTCAGTCCTTCGCGGACCACCCTGTGATCATCGATGATCAAAAGTGTTGTACTCTTCATAGTTCTCTAGATTAAAGGTTACTGTAAGTGTTGTTCCCGCTCCTGGGGATGATGACATATGGACTAGTCCATTGAAGGTTTCTGCTCTACTTTTAATGGTGTGCGACCCTCTTCCAGGGGGAGGAATGGAGGTGATATTGAAGCCAATGCCATCATCTGATATGGACATCTGCACACCGTTCTTTCCCAGGTCTTTAAAAGTCAAATGAACTTCTTTGGCACGGGCATGCTTCAGCGTATTGGAAATGAATTCCTGTATGATCCTGAAAAGGTCCACTTGCAACGAAAGCGGGAAGACCTCCATTACTTTGTCATACTCGATATGAAGGCGTGTGTCTTTAGGGATACGCCTTTTTAGTTCCAGGAGAGTCTGGTAAAGCCCTCCACCGAGCAGACTGGAGGGAAGCAGGTTGTAACAAACGTCTCGGAGTCCTTGTATGGTATGGTCGATGATACTGATGCACATGTCTTTGTCCTTGACTGATGTGGCTCCTGCATCAGAGGGCATCTTCAGCATGTGAGAAAGGATGATGCGAAGACCAGCCAATTCCTGTCCAATGGAATCATGGAGGTCATTGGCCACCCGCTTACGCTCCTCTTCAAGCGTACTGACCATGGCTCTTAAGAGGATCTTATCAGCCATCTTCTTCTCCGTGATGTCTCGGATGAGGATGACATACCCTGAAGGACTGTCTCTATTGAAAAGACTGGATATGTCACAGTGGATGTAGCGTTTTCCCTTGCTAAATGAGTTGAAGGTACCTTCTATCCCTATGCCATCTCCTGGATTGGACTGTCCTCCTCTGTATCGATTCAGGCGTTCGAGGTCCTCATCACTGAATTGGAAAAATGACTTGAGATCCTGCCCGATGATCTTCTCTTTTCCCAGGCCCAGTCCGTATTCTGCGGCTTCATTGCATTCGGTGATGAGTCCATAGGCGTCCACGGTGAAGAGTAAGTCTTTCACAGCTTTGAAAACGCTGGTCATGAAATCTCGTGAGATGGCCCGTTCATGGATTTCCTCACCCAACATATTGATACCTAAGATGATAGTATCCAAGGCGTCAAAGTTCTCTGAGATCCTTCCTTGAGCTGAAAAGTCTCCGTTGGAATAGCTGGCCAATAGTTCGCTCAACTCGGCCAATCGCTCATCCGTCAGATTTGAAAAGTCAGTAGCCATTCCTTAGCTTTTTGTCCATCCTTTAACATCCGTGTAGGGATGCTCGGACGCGTTACGGATAGGAAGAAATTGGTGAGGGATTGCTTATAAAGTGTATCTGTGATGATAGCTGCTGCCATGATGCCTTGGGTCCCAACTTCTGAACTGAAGAAGTCTCTTGCTCCTTTGGTCATGCTCATCAATGCTTGGTTCTTGACCAAAACCAAACAAGGCACTCCATTCGTGAATGTCAGGCGTTGATTGACCACGGATTCCCCCATGTCGCGGTCCGCGGACTTCATCTGATAGTCTGCTATCAAGATAGGCCCATCCCAACTCAACAATAACTCACTCAAAATCTGCGTGCTTATACGTATTTATACTTACGGTATTTAATATCTATAAATATCTGTATACGAGGGTTTTAAAATGACTTATTGCAAGATATAATCAGATAATTATCAACAAGAAATCCAATCAGTTTATGTTGAGAAATGAAGTGATTTCAGCGATAGATTCCATTATCAGGGAAGGGAAGCATAGAGGCATTATCCATTTGAATGCCAGTGAAATAGGGGGATCAAGACTCATGGTTCGGGGCAGAACATCGATCAATTTCGGCTCATGTAGTTACCTTGGTTTAGAGTTCGATGAACGTTTGATTCGAGGTTCTCAACAGGCCGTTAGGAGTTTCGGAACTCAGTTCTCGGCCAGTAGGGCATACATCTCATGCGGGCTTTATGAGGAGTTGGAGGAGATCTTCAGGACCATCTTCAACGGCCATTTAATGATTGCGCCCACAACGACCTTGGGCCATATTGCTACTGTGCCGGTCATTGTGAGCGAAAGAGTTGCCGTCATCGTGGATCACCAAGAGCATGCATCTGTTCAAGGTGCCGTGGATTTGATCAAGACCAAAGGGACCCATGTCGAACTCGTCAGACATAACCGTTTGGACATGTTGGAAGAACGTATCTCAGCACTCCAAGGAAGTTATGAGAAGAAATTGGTCAATGACTGTGAGTGCGAAGGAGAAGTCGTCTCAGATTGTTCTGAAGAAGAGCACCAGAGGAACAGGCGCACAGAGTTCACCATTCTGAAGATGTAAGCGAGCTATCTTCGGCCCTGCATGGCCGGAGTCTATATCCATATCCCTTTCTGTAAACAGAAGTGCAGCTACTGTGACTTCCATTTCAGTACAGATACCTCCTATCGCGAGGAGATGATGGCTCTCATCGGACAGGAGCTGAGGAAGCGTATTGATGGGATTCAAGGCCATCCTATAGAGACCATTTACTTCGGTGGTGGAACGCCAAGTCTCATCCGACATTCCGATATTCAGGAGATGGTCCAAGAGATCGCACAGCACCATGAAAACCTTTCGGATATGGAGGTCACCTTGGAAGCTAATCCTGAGGACATGCATCAGCAAACACTGCAGGCGTGGAAAGATGCTGGAGTGAACCGTTTGAGCATAGGAGTGCAATCCTTTGATGAGGCCATGCTCCGCTCCATGAACAGGAGCCACAGCGCAGCGCAGGCCAGTGAGGCCATCCAGAGGGCTAAGCGATCAGGGTTCTCTTCCATCTCTGTGGATATCATCTTCGGACTACCGCTGGAAGGGACTGTTCCTTTCGAGAAGGTCGTGGAGGACTTCCTAGCTCTGGATGTGGACCACATCTCAGCCTATGCCCTCACTTTAGAAAAACGAACGGCCTATCAGCACCGCTTCGACAAAGGAGAGCTTATTCTTCCAGATGAAAATGAAGTCGAGAGGCAATTCACCTACCTCATCGACACCCTCTTGGAGCACGGCTATGAGCAATATGAGGTGTCCAACTTTGCCCGAGAAGGTCACATCTCACGTCATAATAGCTCATATTGGTCGGGTAAACCCTATTTGGGCATTGGCCCTTCGGCTCATTCCTTCGATGGGAAGACACGCAGGTGGAACGTGGCCAATAACCGGGCCTATATGGACAAAATGAGAAAGGGAGAGGTCTATTGGGAAACAGAGGAGATTGAATCAACCACGGCCTTCAATGAATACCTCATGACCCGGAGCCGCACCAAATGGGGTCTCGACCTGACCTACATCCAAGAGCACTTCAATATCGATCTCTTGGAGGACAACAAGGCGATTTTCGACCGCTATGAGAGCTGTTTTGAGATCAAAGGGAACCATCTCATCTTGAACCGAAAAGGCTTGCTTCTAGCCGATCGTTTCGCCTCTGATATTTTTCAAGTCTAGGTCGCCATCAGGACTGGGCCAAGAGACCTTTGGTCAATCGCTTCACTGGAAACCAGGAGAACAGGAAACCGATACTCACCACGATGGCGAAGACCATAAGCACATCACGCAACATGATGATGACAGGGTAATAATCCACGATGCCGCCCTGCAAGGGCACCAGCCCGTATTCGCTCTGTAGAAAGCAAACTCCCAGACCCAGCACTAGACCAATGACCGTCCCAGCCACAGAGATCAGCATGGCTTCTATGAAGAAGATGTTCCTGACCTGCTGAACCGTAGCCCCCATGCTATGGATGATCTTCAGGTCTTTCTGCTTGTCCAACATGAGCATGGTTATGGAAGCTAGGATGTTGAAGGTGGCGATGAGGATGATGAAGCTGAGGATGAGGATGGTGACCAAGCGCTCTGATTCATTGGCCTTATAGACCAAGGCGTTCTTCTCTTCCCGCGTGCTTACTTTGAGGTCTTGGCTCATCTTGGAGGCTATGACATCCTTCAACTCTTCCAATGGGACGCCCTCTTTCGCCTGAACCTCCAGATAGCTGCTCACTTGACCCACCTTCATTACATCACGCGCGAAGGCGATAGGTACCAAGAGGTACTGCGAATCATATTCCAGATTGATACTGAAGACCCCACCGATCATGATGGGTTCGGTATTGAAAGCCTTCTCCTTATCTCTGGAGATTCGTCTCCCTTTCTCTGCCGCATGGACGAAGAGGGGAGTCAGGCTCTCTGAATACAGCGCTGCATCCAGGTCCAGCAATATCCCATAGCCGATGATGCCCCTGAACGTATCCTCGTCCTCCAAGATGGCACCGCCCTCATAGATCTTATTCTCAAGTCCGGTGGAGGTCATGTAATCGGCTGGCACTCCTTTCATGACGGCTACGCGTTGCCGGTCCTTGTACTGCACCAGCACACTCTGCTCCACCACTTCATGGATGGCCGCGATACGGCTATCCTCACTCCAGGCTTCCATGTTCAGTCTATCCGTATCCAGATAGCGACCGCGAGGGGCTTCGATGATGACATCTCCATCAAAGGAACTGTAGAGCTCATCCACCAACATATCGATGCCATTGAAGGCACTGAGGACTACGATCATGGCGGCAGTCACAAAGGCGATGACCGCCACACTGATGCCCGTGATGAGGTTGATGACGTTGCGTGATTTCTTTGAAAAGAGGTAGCGTTCCGCTATGTAGAAAGGAAATCTCATTCTGGCCTTTGCTGCAGAATTAAGCAATAAAAATGAGCATTTCCTGTGCTCACTTCCAGGCTTTCACTACCAGCCCAGAGCCTGAGTGGTGCATCCCCGAGACATCCCTCCAGTTCAAGACGTAGGAGATGGGGTAGGTAATGAGATAGTAGAATGGAAGGAGGATGAAGAATAACTTGCTCTTGTTCAATAGGGTCAAAGGATACATCATGGAGAGCTTCCAGGCCACCTTGCCCGGTTTGCCATATTGATAACGAGCGTCCACCTTGCTGAATCCGGCCCCTTTCAGCTTCTCTTCGATCTCGTGGATATTATACCCATCGCGCACATGCTCATCGATGAAACCGTGTACCTCTCCTTCATGGTGTTCATCCAGTCCGCTTCCGCCTTGGTCTGAAGGGGTGGAGATGAGCAACATGGCACCCTCTTTCATGCTCGCATGGTAATTCTCGAAGACCTTCACATCCTCTTCGATATGCTCCATCACGTCCACACAGATTATCAGGTCATAGATGTTTTCTTTTCGGAACGTGGTCAGGTCCCCAACTTTGAAAAGGACCCTTTCTGATTGTCCGATCTGCCCGAAGAAACGGTTACAATCTGCAACCTGCTCGTCCTTCACATCGATGGAGGTGATGGTCCACTGGGGATTCTTGCGGTTCATCCAATAGGTGTATTGACCGAAACCAGCCCCCGCATCTAGGACATTCAATCCGGATTGTTTCCAGCCTTTGAAAGCCTTCAGTTCCTTGTGGACATGCCAAGCCCTCAGAAGGAGGAGGTCCAAGAGACCATAGAATACTTTTCGAAGAAAAGGGGTGCGATTGAAGACGTTGCCGAGGGTCCTCTTGATAGGATCGTACTGCATATCAGTTCAGAAGTTCATTGATCTTTTCCGCATAATCCAAGGAATCATCCAGCTTGAAGAAGAGCTCAGGGGTCTTTCTCAACTGCTTTCCCACGGAGGCACCAAGGTACTTCCTGATGAGGCCTGAACGGCCATTGAGTTCCTTCACCACGGCTGCTTTATCCACTTTATCCAGAATGCTCACGTAGACACGGGCCGAACCAAGGTCGGGACTGGTCCTCACCACGGTGACACTGATGAACAATCCACCGAAGTGCTCCTGGCGCTTCTGTTGGAAGATCATCCCCAGCTCCTTCTGCAGGAGGCTGTCTATTTTCTGTAAGCGTATGCTGGACATGGCCGCGAAGGTAGGACAATAGGTCTTAAAGGGGGAGGCCTATCTCAAGGCAATCCCTTGGCGCTATTGTCGTTTCTTTACAGCCAATTTCCCGACCCCCCTTGAAACGGTTTCTTTATATCCTTTCCTATATCAGGCCTTACCGCCCCTTGGTGGGCTTGAACCTATTGACGAATCTCTTCTTCGTCCTGTTCAATCTGCTCTCATTATTGCTCTTTATTCCCTTCTTGGATCTGTTATTCAGTGAAGGCAAGGAGTTCTTGACCACCATGCCCGATTTCCAATGGAGCAAGGACTATTTCGAGCAGTGGTTCAATGTAAAGATGGGTCAGCGCATAGCTGAGCATGGTAAGGTAGGTGCTCTGTCCTTCATCTGCTGGATGACCATCCTACTCTTCTTCTTGAAGAACCTCTTCCGATATCTCGGTTATCTGACCTTGGCCACCATTCGCCAAGGCGTGAGTTATGACATAAGGGCGGCCATCTATAACAAGGTCATAAGCCTGCCTCTGGCTTTCTTCTCTGAGGAGAAGAAAGGCGACATCATCGCTCGGAATACCTTGGATGTGACCGAGGTGGATCAGTCTATTGTAGGGAGTTTGGAGATGCTCTTCAGGGATCCATTGAATGTGATCCTCTCTTTCGCGGCCATGTTGATGATCAGCCCTTCCTTGACCCTATTCTCCTTGATCCTCATGCCCATCAGTGGCTTCTTGATCGGGCGCATCTCCAAGAGTTTGAAGCGCACCTCACGCAAGGGGCAGGACAAGCAAGGAGAGGCTTTGAGTTTTCTAGAGGAGAGCCTCACAGGACTGCGTATCGTGAAGGCCTTCAATGCCGAGGAGGCCATGCGCCAGTCCTTCGGGCGGCTGAACGAGAGCCTTAGAAGGCTGAATATCAGGTTATTGAACAAGAAAGATGCCGCCTCACCCCTGAGTGAATTCTTCGGGGCTTGTGTGATGGTGGGCGTAGTCTGGTATGGCGGTAAACTCATCCTTGCTGATGGGATCGGGGCCCTATCAGGAAGTGAATTCATAGGGTTCATTATCATCTTCTCTCAAAGTCTGAGGCCCATTCAGAGCATCTCCAAAGCCATTGCCACCGTGAACAAGGGGATGGCCTCCGTGGAACGGATAGATGCCATCATCTCGGCCGAATCGAACATCACGGACCCTGCTCATCCTTTGGAGGTGAGTGGCTTCCAGAAGGGCATCCGCTATCAGAAGGTCAGCTTCGATTACAGTGGGGAACCCGTGCTGAAAGGGGTGGACTTTGACATTCCCAAAGGGCATACAGTGGCTCTGGTAGGGGAATCAGGAGGGGGAAAGTCCACCATAGCAGACTTGCTGCCACGCTTCTATGATCCTGTGGAGGGGAGGATAGAGGTAGACGGTATCGACCTGAAGGACATGCGATTGAAAGACTTGAGGGCCATGCTGGGAGTGGTGACGCAGCAGGCCATCCTCTTCAATGACAGCATCTGGAACAACATCACCCTGGGGCAACCAGCCAATGAGGAAGACGTGCATAAAGCGGCCAAGATTGCCCATGCCCATGACTTCATCATGGCCCTGCCTGAGGGCTATCAGACCAATATTGGCGATGCTGGAGGCAAGCTCAGTGGAGGCCAGCGGCAGCGCATCAGCATTGCAAGGGCTGTCCTGAAGAACCCACCCATTCTTATCTTGGATGAGGCCACTTCGGCTTTAGACACAGAATCAGAACGACTGGTGCAGGATGCCTTGAACCACCTCATGAAGAACAGGACCACTTTGGTCATTGCCCACAGGTTGTCCACCATCCAGCACGCGGATCAGATTCTGGTCATCCAGAAAGGCGAGATTGTAGAACGCGGCCGCCATGATGAACTTATCGGTACGGGTGGGCACTATCAGAGGCTGTATGAGATGCAGGGTTTTGCGTAGGGTTCAAGATGTGTACTCAGTAGAGTCGAAGTTTTCAAGCGGATCGTCTGCCGAACCTTGAACATTGAACCTGGAACTTGGAATGCGACTTCAACCCACTGCCAAGTACTTCCGATAATAATAGATGAACATCAAGAGATTCAAGCTCTTGGCCAAGAAACTCGCGATGATAGCGCCCATGATGCCGTACATGGGGATGAGAAGCAGGTTCCCTGCGATATTCACTACTGCCTCAGCCCAAGCGATGTTGCGGATGATATGAGCCATAGATTTAGCGACTAAAAAGCTGAATGGAGCAGCAGAGCCATGCACCAACAAGACCAAGCTGATAGGCACCAGATAATGGGCCACCTCGCTGAAGTCCGAGGAGAAGAGCAGCTGAACGATGAGCTGCCCACTCATAAGGAAGAAGAGCACACATCCTAAGAGCCAGATGGTATTGTACAGAAAGACCTTTGCCGGTATGCGTTTGGAGCCGCTGAAGCGCTTGAACAGGCTGGTGGACAAGCTCTGGCTCATAAGAAGCATGGGCGAGCAGACCATGTTCGCCAAACTATAGATACCTAAGGCCCCCGCATTGATGAAATACCCGATGCAGACCTCGTCCAAGCGGTAAGTGGTCTGGTTCACGATAGCTCCTGAATAATACTTCAAGCCGAAGGAGCGGGTCTTCTTCGTCAATAGGCCGAGGCTTTTCCCAAGCTTACTGAAATCAGGCCGCAGGTAAATGAGCAGGGCGATGAATGCAGCTATGGTGCTGAAGAAGTTCATGTATAGCAAAGTGCTGACACCAATGGTATCTCCATACATGGGCCAGGCGAGAAGGGTAAGGAGGAAGAGCGATTTTGGGATGAGGTTGACCAACATGTTCACCCATACTTTATTCGTCCCGCTGCCATAGGCCACCAGGAGACTGCTCATGGGAATGACTGCAAACAAAGGTGAGAGGCTTCGCAGAAGGCCCCCCACGTCTTCATGGAAGAAAGCGGATATGGCATCGGACATGAGCCAGGTACTAAGAGAGAGACCTAGTCCACAAGCCAGGGCGGCCATGAAACCTGCGCCTAACAACTTTCGCTCACGTTCGGAGTTCACATTCTTGGCCAAGAGCACCTGTAGGGAGATGAAATACCCGAAACGGAAGATGATGGCCAAAATGCCCGTCACACTGATGACCAAAGCATAACGCCCATACATGGCCTCGTCCAAGAGGTGCGTCTGCTCATACTTGAGGGCAAAGCCCAGGACGATGAGACCCAGGTAAGAGGCGAAGAGCCACATCACCTGTCGGAAAGGCGCTTTAGAGCGTATGTCGTTCCATATCTTTAACGGCCGCATGAGGGAGGATTCAACACATGGGCGCCAGAGCACCTATGCAGGACGCTAAGATGATTATTTATGACCGAACCAGGACGGAGGCTCCACTTTCTGGGCCTTTGAGGCCTATGGGTAAGGGCCTGCATGTGCATCTTGATGGGCGATTGAGGGGGAAAGGAGGGTTGTATTGGGAACATGAAAAGGCCTTGGAGCATATCGCTGAAGCATATCGCGAGGGCAGCTTGAAAGACAAAGTGCCTACATGGAACGCCATGTTCACAGCTGCAGTATGGGACGAGTCCAAAGAGACTTTCACCTGGATCACAGACCGGCTGGCCTACCACCAGCATTTCTTTGCGAGAACAGCCAGCGGTTTTATGATCTCCGACCGCTTTAAAGAGGTCTTGGCAGCTGTGCCCTCTGCCTCAATTGATCACACTGCTGCTTTAGAATTCCTCCGCTACCGCTACCTCACAGGAGAGGAGACTCTATGCAAGGAAATCACCAGTCTTCCTCCAGCAGCCATCACCACCATAGATCTCAAGGAGCCTGAGCTGAGACTGAGTTCTGAAGTACACTTCCGTTTCCATCACCGACCAGAGGAGCGTAGTTTGCAAGAGGATGCCTTGGCCTATACGGAGACTTTGACACAAGTCCTAAGGGAGGAATGTGAGTCCCTGGCAAAAGGCAAGAGCATCCAACTCACCCTCACTGGTGGGGCCGATTCCAGGTTCCTCTTCGCCATCCTGAAAGG
Organism: Bacteroidota bacterium; assembly: GCA_027621335.1. Taxonomy (GTDB): domain Bacteria; phylum Bacteroidota; class Bacteroidia; order Flavobacteriales_D; family JABDKJ01; genus JABDLZ01. The sequence goes on along the minus strand of JAQCAN010000008.1, from coordinate 3,379 downwards.
TAAGTTGGGGAGACTGGACCGGACCATCACCTTCGGTGCGGAAGGGTCTGAAGACCTGCTCATCGCTCGCTCCATAGCCAGTGCCTTCCAGTTGCCGCATACCGAAGTAGATTTGGATAAGGACATCGCGTGCTTCTTCGATGTGGAAGAGATGGACCATATCCTCAGTGGAATAGGCCATTCCACGTTCCACTATCAAGGTTATGCGATGGAGAGAATGTTGTCCCGTGCTGATCGCCAGTCGGCCTTGATGACAGGAGTGGATGGCTTCTGGCTAGGGCTGAATGCCAAGCCCCATCACTTCGATGGAAGCTTACTCAGCTCCGACCTTCCTGGCTTCTTGCTCAAGGAACAGGGCGCTTTCCTCTCGGCCTCACTGACCGAGCGACTCACAGGACTATCCGAGAAAGAGCAGGAGAAGATACTCTTAGCGCACTTGGAACCACAGATCCAAAAAGGCGGTGATGTCTATTCGGCCTATATGGATTGGTTATTCAAGAACAAAGCAAGAAGATATATCTCAGCTGATTATGGGCTGTCCTCTAGGAAGGTGGCCCTGCACTATCCCTTCGATGACCATCGCCTTATCGACCTCGCTTTAAGAATGCCAGCTGAGCATCTTCTGAAGCAGAATGTCTACATGAGTGCTATGATGGAGCATGCCTTTGTCGGAGGCATGCGGGAGTTGGCCAATATGCCTTTTGAGATGGCCGAACTGAAAGCGTATGGTGACGGGTCCTATCAGTTGGTCAGTGCTCCTAGACCCTTCTTGAACCGTATCCTGAACAAGGTCAAGGCCCGTCCGGATCATAGGCAATCTTATCCTATCGCAGACTATGTCTATGAGCATTGGGCCAGTTTCGAGCGGCAGTTTGAAACGCTTTTGGAGGCTTCACCAAGCCAGCTCATCGATCATGCGGAACTTAGAACTTTGGTAAAAGAGATGAGAACAAAAGACATGTACTTCTTCCATAAACCGCTGAGCAGCATCCTCAGCTTGATGCGGATGGAGCAGTGGTTGAAATCTTAATACAAGAAGGTATTATAAGGGAACCGCACCGCATGGATCTCCTTCACCTTCTGGTAAAGGATCTCACGAAGTTCCTCGATGTTCAGCTTCTCTGTGGCGGAGATGAAGATGGCGGTGTCGCCAGCCAGTTTGGCCATCCAGGTCTGCTTAAGCTCCTCGAGTAGTTCCATATGGTGCTCCTCAGGGATGACATCACTCTGTTCGTCACGGCAGGCATCCATCTTGTTGAAGACTACGATGGTTGGCTTGTTATCTCCACCGATCTCGGCCAAGGTGCTCTTCACCACATCATATTGATCTTCAAAAGCAGGATGGGAGATATCTAGGACATGCACTAGGACATCGGCTTCGCGCACTTCATCCAAGGTGGACTTGAAGGACTCGATGAGTTGATGGGGTAACTTACGTATGAAACCTACAGTATCGCTGAGCAGGCAAGGCACATTGTGCAAAGTGATCTTGCGTACGGTGGTATCCAAGGTGGCGAAGAGCTTGTCCTCCGCAAAGACATCGCTCTTACTCAAGAGGTTCATCAATGTGGACTTGCCCACATTGGTATATCCCACCAGAGCCACTCGGACCAGGGCACCACGGTTCCCGCGTTGGGTGGCCATTTGCTTATCGATCTTCTCTAAGTCTTTTTTCAGCTTGGAGATCTTCTGCTGAATGACCCTTCGATCGCTCTCGATCTGGGTCTCTCCCGGTCCGCGCATCCCTATTCCACCCTTCTGACGTTCCAGGTGGGTCCACATTCCTGTGAGGCGAGGGAGGAGGTACTCGTATTGAGCGAGTTCCACTTGGGTCTTGGCATAAGCCGTCTGGGCTCTGCTGGCGAAAATGTCCAAGATGAGGTTGTTACGGTCCAGGATCTTACGGCCCAATTCCTCTTCGATGTTGCGCAGCTGAGTGGCCGACAGTTCATCATCGAAGATGACTATGTCGATGTCATTCTCATTGCAATAGGCCTTGATTTCTAGGAGTTTACCTGAACCCACAAACGTGCCTGGATGTGGCTTGGGAAGCCGCTGCACGAAGCGTTTCTGGGTGTTGGCCCCAGCAGTGAGCGCCAAGAAAGCCAACTCATCCAGGTATTCCTTGACTTGATCTTCGTTCTGGTCGGAATTGATGACGCCTACCAATACGCAGGTCTCCTGCTTCAACTCTGTTTCCTTCACACTCATTTCTAATCTTTCTGGTGGCGATAGCGTTTCCCATCGAAGGGCAGACCGAGAAGGTCTCCAAGGTGGCTTTCTCGCTTATCAAAGACATCCAGCCCGTAGTCGATCTTATCTCTGTCTAATTCTGCATAGGTCCCGAAGAGACGGTCCCAGAAGGCGAAGATATTTCCATAATTCACGTCAGTATAGGGCAGCTCCGCATGGTGATGCACGCGGTGCATGTCAGGGGTGATGATGACCTTCCCGATGGTGGCATTGACCCACTCAGGCAGTTTCACATTGCTGTGATTGAATTGGGAAAGGAATGCGCTGAGGCTCTGGTAGAGCATCACCAACCACATGGGCGCTCCTGCAACGAGCACCGCGATCAAGGTAAAGATGGCCCTGAAGACACTCTCTCCAGGATGATGGCGCAAGGCAGTGGTGCTGTCCACATGTTCATCGCTGTGGTGGATGACATGGAACTTCCACATCCAATGCACTTTATGCTCGGTCCAATGAATGAAATAAGCCCCTATGAGATCCAAGGCCATAAGGCCGAGAAGGATCTCCATCCATAGTGGGAGTTGTATCCAGTTCAAGATTCCCCAGCCTCCGGCCACAGCCGCATCACTGCCTTTCACGATGAGGTATGCAAAAGCGAAATTCACGACAGCGGTCGTCAAGGTGAAGAAGAGATTCGGACCCGCATGCTTCCATTTTGTATAGCGGAATGACACGATGGGAAGGATGCTTTCCAGGATCCAGAAGAACATCAGTCCTCCCATGAGGAGGAGCGTCCGTTGTCCCGAGCTGATGGTATCGAAGAAGGTCGTGATGGAGTCCATGGTCAGAACCAGCCTAATTGCTCGAATCCAGCTCGGAAAGGCCAAGGAATGGAGACTAAGATGATAATAAGGGCCAGTCCATAGAAGACTTTCACGGCCTTGTACTTGGCTGCATCGGACGTCCCACGCTTCACTTTGCCATAGCCCAAAGTGATGAGAACGATGGCGATGAGCATGCCGAAGAGATGCTCCATGGTAAAGAACCTCAGGTAAGGGGTGAGTTCACCCATGGAGGACCAGTTCAAGTGATAATTCTTCATGATATACAGGCCCAGTCCGAGTAGCAATTGGATGTGGGCGGTGATCATGACGAAAAGGGCGGCCTTGCGATCTTTCTCAAAAAA
>JAQCAN010000223.1 GCA_027621335.1 Bacteroidota bacterium | reverse complement strand
AAATGGAACATCTTATGAGACAGCTTTTCCTCTTTATCCTGATGTTTACCCTCTGCGGATTTTCGGTCACGGCCCAAGAGACGGGCGTTTCAATGGGCAATGACAGCAAAGCATCCAAGTATTCTGACTACAAGAAGGATAGTTTGTACCATCGACAAAAAGGTGAAGTGACGTATATCCAAGAAGAGCGTATCAGCATCATGGATGACTACATGAAGGCCAATCCCATCAAGCATGAAGGGTATCGCATCCAGTTGGTATTCGGTTCAAGGGATGAAGTGTCAAGGCAGAAGTCCAAGTTCCTGGCTGAATGGGACTATAGCGCCTATGAGAGCTATCTACAGCCTAATTTCAGACTGAGGGTCGGTGATTTCATGACCCGTTTCGAGGCCGAAAAGGCCTTAAAGGAACTCAAGGCCAGTTTCCCAGGGGCCTATGTCGTTCCTGATAGGATCGAGGTGCCAAAGGAGTTCAAATGAACCGAATAAACAAATCAGCTTGACGAGGCATAGATGCATTACCTTTGAGCCTTAGTGACAACCCGATGAGCGATTCCATCCAACATGAGTGCGGCATCGCACTTTTGAGACTCAAGAAACCTTTACACTTCTACGCGGAAAAATACGGGACGCCTTTCTATGGCCTCAAGAAGATGTATCTCCTGATGGAGAAACAGCATAACCGAGGACAGGATGGAGCGGGATTGGCCAATATCAAATTCGATATGCCTCCAGGTACGCGATACATCAGCAGGAAACGCTCTGTGGATCAGCGACCTTTGAAGGAGATCTTCGATGGCATCAATGGACGTTTCAATGAGCTTCGCAAGGAGTTCCCCATAGAATCCAGGGATCCGTATTGGTTGAAGGAAAACGCACCTTATACAGGAGAACTCTTCCTCGGACACCTTCGGTATGGCACTTATGGTAAGAATGACATAGAGAGTTGCCACCCCTTCTTGAGGTTGAATAATTGGAAGACCCGCAACCTGGCATTGGCAGGTAACTTCAATCTGACCAATGTCGATGAGCTTTTCGACTTGCTTGTGTCCATTGGTCAATCTCCGAAGGAGAAAGCCGATACGGTCACCGTCCTAGAAAAAATAGGGCACTTCTTGGACATGGAGAACCAGCACCTCTTTGACCAGTATAAAGAGGAAGGCCATTCCAATCTTGAGATATCCGACCTCATCTCCAAGAACATCAGCATTCAGAACATCCTGGAGAACTCCTCCCTGGATTTCGATGGAGGCTATGTCATGGCAGGACTTTTCGGTCACGGGGACGCCTTCGTTCTGAGAGACCCCAACGGCATTCGTCCCTGTTATCATTTTGAGGATGATGAGGTTATAGTTGTCGCCTCTGAGCGTCCTGCCATTCAGACGGCTTTCAATATTCCATTTGAGAGTGTGCACGAATTGGACCCAGGTCATGCATTGATCATCAAGCGTTCAGGGGAGACCATCATCTCTGAGATCCGTGAGCCACAGAAGAAACTCTCATGTTCCTTTGAACGCATCTACTTTTCCCGAGGAAGCGATAAGGAAATCTACAGAGAGCGCATGGCCCTTGGGGCTAATGTCGTTCCCAAGGTCCTAGAGGCCATTGATGGAGATATGGACAACACCGTCTTCTCCTATATTCCGAATACAGCCGAGGTCTCATGGTATGGGATGATAAAGGAATTGGAGGACAAACAGAATGAGGATAAACTCCATATCATTCGTTCAAAGAATCTAACCGATCAGGAGCTTCTGGAGTTGATGAACAAGCGCTGCCGAGTAGAGAAGGTAGCAATAAAGGACGCGAAACTCAGAACCTTCATCACCCAGGATGATGAGCGTGATGACATGGTGACCCACATCTATGACATCACTTACGGCACGATCAGGAAAGGGCTGGACAATTTGGTGGTCATCGATGATAGCATTGTAAGGGGGACGACCTTGAAGCAGAGTATCCTTCGCATGCTGGACCGTTTGGGGCCCAAGAAGATCATTGTGGTCTCATCCGCCCCGCAGATCCGATATCCGGATTGTTATGGGATAGATATGGCCAAGATGGGGGACCTCATCGCCTTCCAAGCGGCCATTGCCTTGATCAAGGAAAGAGGCATGGAGAGCTTACTGGAAGAGGTCAAGTCCGACTGTGAGAGACAAGCTTCTTTACCAAAGGAACTAGTGAACAACGAAGTCAAGCGCATCTATGAACCTTTCAGCACGGAAGAGATTTCGGCTAAGATCAGCGAACTCTTGACCCCTAAGGAGATTCAGGCTGAGGTTCAGATCATCTACCAATCCTTGTCAGGTCTCCATGACGCCTGCCCTAAGAATCTAGGAGATTGGTACTTCAGTGGGAATTATCCCACTCCAGGAGGGAACAAGGTGGCCAATAAGGCCTATCTGAATTACTTCCGTGGAGTGAATGAACGGGCCTATTGATCCCATTCAAGAGATCATGCCTTCTTCTTAAAGACCGGAACAGCTGAACATGGCTCTCCGAACATCAGTGACTTAACGACAGGTTGAAGGGCTGATGTGAGATAGAGGTAACTGCCACTCGGGACTTTATCCCCACATCCTTTCAACATGATACGGGCATCTTTGTAGCGTGTTAAGTCCATATGTTCTATGGCCTTTTTGAACAGTAGTTCTTCCAGGCCATCCAAGTCACCGAAAAAAAGTGTCGCAGCATATGGCGTCAGTTCCGTACCCAAGAGCATAAAGGCCCATGAAGGGATGATGGCATCAGCTGAGCAGGTGACTGCCACATGTTTCCCTTTGAAGCTGGTCCAGTCGGTCTCCTTCACCCATTGCCTGAAATCCTTCTCCTTGAGAGCGATCCCTTGCCAGAGATGGGGGGCGATGTCCAAGAGAACTCGCTCACCTTTCGGCCTCATCTCAGAAAGATCCAAGGTGATGATGCCACTCTGGGCAATTTTATTGACGATCGCTTCACTCATAGCATTCCTAGTTCGTACTTGGCTTCCTCACTCATCATGTCCTTATCCCACGGTGGCTCAAAGACGATGTCTACCTTCACTGTGTTAACGCCTTCCACAGTTTGAGTCTTTTGCTCTACCTCGACAGGTAAGCTCTCTGCCACAGGGCAATTCGGTGAGGTCAAGGTCATCTCTATCCATCCTGAACCGTCCTCTTTCACCTTCACTTCATAGATCAATCCCAGATCATAGATGTTGACCGGAATCTCAGGGTCGTAGATTGTCTTGAGGACTTCAATGATTTCTTTCTCTGCTTGGCGGGTGTCCATAGTGAAGTATAGACCGCAAAGGTAAGCCAAATGCTTGCCTTCGCTCAGAGGATTAGTGCTTCAGACGGATTCCAGAAATGCTCTTGGAAATTTTGAATCTGGTCATCGATAATGGTCAGGCCTTCCGCTTCCAGGCGCTCCTGCATGGCGGTCATGCTTGGAAAGTGGGCTTTTCCAGTCAACAGGCCCTGACGGTTCACCACCCTATGGGCTGGAATCACGGCATCTCCTTTCAGGCAGTTATTCATGGCCCAACCGACCATTCGTGCTCCTCGTTTTGCACCTAGGTATTCAGCTATGGTGCCATAGGAAGTGACTCTTCCTCTTGGAATCAGTTTCACCACCTCATAGACCTGCTCGAAGAAGTCGGAATGACGTTCGGATAGTTTGATGGGGACGCTCATGCTTCGAAACGGATGAACTTGATCTGCTTTCCTTCTTCAAGCCACATCTTCTCATAATGGGTCTTGGTCCCCATGAGGCGATTCAGCTCTTCAGGGAACTTTTTCACTCCGAGGGTATAGATGTCCATGGATTGATGGTGGACTTTGAGCCCCTGTTGCAGGATGACGTCCATGGTATAATCATAAAGCGTGCTGCTGTCCGTCTTCAGATTAATGGTACCACCAGGTGCCAGGATACGCCTATATCTATCCAAGAACTCAGGATGAGTGAGCCGTTTCTTGGCTCGTCTATCCTTCTTCTGAGGATCAGGGAACGTGATCCAGATCTCACTGACTTCCCCCTTGGTAAAGAAAGCATCGATGTGCTCGATATTGGTCCTGAGGAAGGCTACGTTGGCCAGCTCATCTGTCAATGATGTCTTGGCTCCTTTCCATATGCGATTCCCCTTGATGTCCGCCCCTATGAGATTCCGTTGAGGATATT
>JAQCAN010000222.1 GCA_027621335.1 Bacteroidota bacterium | reverse complement strand
GGTGTGTTTCATGATATATCCCATTTTAGTATTGTTTTAAGTGATTATCGTGTGATGGATTCAGGCTCTTGACCTTCATCTGATTATTCTCCTGCAAGTTGAATTCCAATCCTAAAAATGCGTCATAATGACTTATATCTTGATTGATTCCATGAAATCATGCTGCCATTATGGCGCTAATTCTTCAGGTAAGCCTCTTGAAACCCTCATATCTTTATCTCCATGAGAATCCTTCTAGCTCTCCTCCTCCTTTCGATGTCTTGCAAGAGCGCACATCACACCGAACCCGAAAAGGCACTGGAAGCTCTTCTTGGGCGATGGGATGCCACCGGAACAGCCATCACAGAGGAATGGAGCAGGACAGCTGATGGAAGCTATAAAGCCGTGGTGACCAGTCATGCCGGAGCGACTCCTCAGATCCAAGAATACATAGAGGTCGTCCAAGAGGGAGACGATTGGCTATTTATAGGCACAGTACTGAATCAGAACAGTGGACTTCCGATTCGATTCAAACTCAAAGAGGCTACAGAGAATCGACTCCACTTTGAGAATATCGCCCATGATTTCCCACAGAGCATCGAGTATTTCATCATCAATGAGGAAAAAATGAAGGCCCGAGTAAGCGGCACTCAGAAAGGTGAGTTCAGGGAATTCATCATCGCCTACTATAGGCTACCATAGAGTGAAGAGCCGATGGCCCATTCCAGTCGGTCTGTTTCGAGATGCGAAGTCTCCGCCAATTCTCCAGTCCATTGAGGTTCTTTCACTCCTTCGCCAATTCTTAGCGGTGAAGTGATTCGCCTTACCTCATCATAGACCCCATGTTCCAAAAAGGCTTTGAGCACCAAAGCCCCACCCTCGACCAGAACGGACTGTATACCTTGTTTATAGAGTTCAGTCAGAAGCGCTTCCACCGAATCAGATCTCAAGATGAGGGCTTTGTCCCTTTGCTCAGGAAGCAACTCATATTCGGTCAACACCTTTGACCAGATCACTGGACGCGCATCCGGACCATGGACCAAACGTGTGGTCAATTGAGGACGATCTTTGCGATAGGTCTCCCCTCCGACCAAAATGGCCATTTCCTCAGCTCTCCATCGGTGCACATATTGAGAAGATAGAGTATTGGAAATGCGTAGCGCCTCCTCTCCCACTGCCCTCTCGACATCTATGAAGCCATCACTCGTCCTCGCCCATTTGAGGATGACGTAGGGTCGCTGTAGCTCATGAAAGGTGAAGAAGCGTTTGTTCTGCCATCGGCAGGAGGCTTCCAAGACTCCCACTTCAACTTCCACTCCTGCATCGCGTAACCGTTGAACGCCTTGACCAGAGACCTTATCGTGGCTATCCACCGCCCCGATGATGACCTTACCAACCCCTCTCTGTACTATGAGGTCAGCACATGGCGGGGTCTTTCCAACATGCGAACAAGGCTCCAAACTGACATACAGGATAGCCTCACTCAAGTCCACTCCTTCCATACCCTTGAGCGCCATGACTTCAGCATGAGGACCACCATAAACTTGAGTGAACCCCTCGCCTATGATGCGGCCCTCCTTCACCAGAACCGCTCCAACCATGGGGTTGGGTCGGCAAGCGGGCCAAGCATGGGTCGCCAAGTCCAAACACCGCTGCATATATGTCTCATGAAGCATGGGTTCGAAGATACCTGCTTATACCTTTGCGTCCATGCAACTGCAGGACAACAGACTCTCCACCTTCAAGGCCTATTTCGAGAAAGGCATGAAGACGGCCGGTATCGAAAAGATGGAATGGCGACCGCTGTTCAAAATGGTCTGTTTGGAGGGCATCGGTCTACAGGCGAAGGATATCCTACTGGCCGATTCAGCACGTCTGACCGAATCAGAGATGCTCAAGGGGATCTTCATCGTAAAACAGCTCAAGGCGCATCGTCCCATCCAATACATCTTAGGTGAATGTGACTTCATGGGATTGCGCTTTAAAATAGATGAACGCGCGTTGATTCCCCGTCCTGAGACGGAGGAGCTCATCGACTACATCCTTGAGGAAAGAACGAAACCAAGCATGGTCATGGATCTGGGCACCGGAAGTGGATGCATCGCCATCAGTCTGGCCCATGGTCTCCCTAATTCCGAGGTGCATGCATTGGATTTGAGCGAAGAGGCCTTGGACCTGGCCCGATTGAACAGTGGACGTCTTGAAGTGACGATAGAATTCCATAAGGATGACCTTCATCACTTGACCCAAAGCTATCCGAAGTTCGATCTTGTGGTCAGCAATCCACCTTATATAACCGAGAAGGAAAGAGTATTCATGGAGGCCAGGGTCTTGGAGCATGAACCTTCGCTAGCCCTCTTCGTTCCAGATGAACGTCCATTGTCCAGCTATGAAGGCATTTTGGACTTCTGCGATGCCTATTTGAACGAGGAAGGCGTCCTCTTCCTTGAGATCAATGAAGCCCTTGGAGATATGACTTGGAAACTGATAGAATCCAGAGGCTATCGCTGTGATCGAGCGCGTAAGGACATCTATGGAAAAGACCGTTTTCTGAGAGCGGTCAAGCGGAGTTGATTTCTACCTTTATCAACGTGAAGACCATGGAACGTCAAGCAGCCGAGTTGCGCATAGCCACACTGACAAAAGAGCTCAACGAGCATAACCACAGGTACTACGTTCTAGACCGACCCATCGTGAGCGACCTGGTCTATGATCAGCTCTTGAAGGATTTGAACGATCTGGAAACCGACTTCCCAGAGTATGCCGATGCCAATTCCCCTACCCAAAGAGTTGGAGGAGAAGTGACCAAGAATTTCAAAACGGTCAAACATCGTTTTCCCATGCTGTCGCTCTCCAATTCTTACAGCGAGGAGGAGATCCAAGAATGGATCGATAGGGTCTTCAAGAGCTTGGGTGATACCACCGAGTTCATCTGCGAGCTCAAATATGATGGAGTGGCCATTGGCATCCGGTATTTAGATGGTCAATTGGAGCAAGCGGTGACACGTGGTGATGGAACGCAAGGAGAGGAAATCACTGCCAATGTGCGCACTATACGCTCCGTCCCTCTGACTTTGAAGGGTCAAGATTATCCGAAGGATTTCGAGATACGAGGAGAGATCGTCCTTCCTAGAGCACAGTTCGATCGACTGAATGAGGAACGGATAGCTTCGGGTGAAGAACCTTATATGAACCCTCGGAACACTGCGTCAGGCAGCTTGAAGCTTCAAGACAGCAGGGTAGTGGCCAAGAGAGGACTAGACTCTTTCCTTTATGGATTATACTCGGAGACCTCCATTGCCGGAACGCATTTCGAGAGTATCATCAAAGCTCAGGAGTGGGGGTTCAAGACGCCTTATGCCTACACCAATTATATCGCCAAGTGCACAAGCCTGTTTGAGATAAAGGAGTTCATCCGCTATTGGGAGAGGAAGAGGACCGACCTTCCATTTGAGATCGATGGGGTGGTCATCAAGGTGAATGACTATCACCAACAGGAAGAACTGGGGTATACGGCCAAGTCTCCACGTTGGGCGATTGCCTATAAATTCAAGGCTGAGCAAGTACGAACCATTCTGGAAGAAGTGACCTATCAGGTAGGACGCACTGGAGCAGTCACTCCAGTGGCGAACCTAAGGCCGGTGTTGCTTGCTGGTACCACCGTCAAACGGGCTTCCTTGCATAATGCCGATCAAATAGAGAAACTAGGCCTTCACATAGGGGATGAGGTCTACGTGGAGAAAGGTGGAGAAATCATTCCCAAAGTGACCGGAGTGGATCTATCCAAGCGGCCCGCAGATGCTCCTCCAGTCATCTTCGCACAGGTCTGTCCTGAATGTGGTACCCCTTTGGTGCGCAAGGAAGGCGAGGCTCAACATTATTGCCCTAATACCTTGAGCTGTCCCCCACAGATCAAAGGGGCGATGGAGCATTTCATTTCAAGGAAGGCGATGGACATTGAGGGCCTAGGTCCTGAGACCATCGATCAGCTGTACCAAGCAGGACTTGTAAGCGGGATTGCTGATTTCTACAGCCTGACCAAAGAGCAACTCCTCCCCTTGGACCGCATGGCGGAGAAGTCAGTGGACAATCTTTTAGCTGGCTTGGAACAATCGAAATCCGTTCCTTTCCCTAGGGTGCTATTTGGCCTGGGAATCCGGCATGTGGGAGAGACCGTGGC
>JAQCAN010000221.1 GCA_027621335.1 Bacteroidota bacterium | reverse complement strand
GTATTTCTACCAAGCCCTTGTCTTGGGCTCTTTGAAGGATGCTGTCTGCAAAAGGGCCATCCAATAGGCGAGGTAGAATGGTGATGATATCTATGCGCATAACGCGAAGGTAACTGCTTGGCCTCATTGGAATCCACAGGGCTTTTGTAATTTAGGCACCGATTTTGCATTTGCTGGTCAAAACCTTTCATAACATGAAATACATCTTTATTCTCCTAGTTGCCATCTCAGCTTTCAATTCCAATCTTTCGGCTCAAGAAAAGGAATACGAGGACCTCTGGGTTCTGTACATCGATGAGGACTACGAAAAACTCATGAAGAAGGCAATTTCGGTCACTGAGGATGAAAAAAGCCGGAAAGAAGCTATGCCTTATCTATTTGTGGCCATGGCCAACTTCGAAATGTCCAAAGACGAGAAGTATGCCGAAGATTATCCCAAGGCATTCAAGGATGCCTGCAAGTATGCTTCCCGTTGGAGAAAGAAAGACAAAGAAGGAGTCACTGTATATGACAATAAGGATTTCATAGCAGAGTTGAGGCAGACCGGAATGGAGGAGGCTGAAGGGTATGTCGAAGATGGGTCATTCAGCAAAGCGAAGAGCCTATATAAATACATGGCTGAGTTCGACCCGACCGATCCAGGGAGCATGCTCATGTATGCCTTTGTCAGAAAGAAGCTGAATGATTTCTCAGGTAGTCAAGAATCCTTGAATTCGTTTGAAGAAATCATGTCTTCATTGGGCAAGCTTGACAGTGGCAGCCTGAGATTGTTGAAATACGCGCTCATCCGATACAGTGAAGACCTCTATCGCGAAGGCAACAAGTCCGAAGCCAAGGCTATGATCGCTAAGGGCAAAGAATTGTTTGCTGATGATAAAGAATACAATATCGTCTTAGGAGACCTTCGATAAGTCAAAGTCGTATTCAACCGGGTCGTTTGGCAAGCGATTCCATGATTATCAATATTCTGAAAAGCTCCATATCCATTCTCGCCTTCGTTCTGCTTACTAGCATGATGTCGGCTTGGCCTTGAACCGAATGTTGGGATGTTCACTCTGCTTGAGGGCTTTGTATGTATTGGGGTCCATCCCTGGTCTGCCGCTCTTGATAGAGTTGACGACCACTGTGAAATCGGCATCTATGAGGTCACCCATGCGTTCAGCCCTGATAGAGAAATCCTCAATCCTGGATTCCCAGTCATGAAGGGTAGAAGTGCCAGCGATGCTGGATTCTCCAGAGCTACTGCATATATAACTCTCAGTTCCACTGCCCATGGATTTCATGCCTTGTCCTTGGATTCCGAATGTAAAAAGGCACATTATAATCGATAGTGTAAATGAAGTCTTGGTCATCTTTTCTGTTGGTAGGGATCCGTATAGCGATGTGTTCCACTATTGGTCCTCTGCCGGTTCAAAAGTAGAGGGGGTCGGAAAATGGATACATGATATAAATCATAGAGAGGGATGATTTGGATTAATACCTTTCCGAGCATCTAGTAGTTCTATTGTAGTGTGAACATGAAGAGAATGGTGTTGCCCTGCGATGAGAAGCGTCTGGACGCTATGAATAATGGACCATCCGGAGGGATGACAGCACTCGTTCAAGGTGAATTGAAATATCGTTATGGTCTGCCTAACAACCTCTGTCCTGAAGTCATATGAATAAGACAGTACATGCAATCTTCGTCTGGTCCATGGTCGCTATCACGGTGGCTGTAACTGTTTATCTGAGCTATACGGGATATGACTATTATCGTACGCCACTTTACGAGCGCTTTTATCACGAACATCACGATTGGTTCAAGCCAAGCGGAGCGTATGGTCATGGTATTGGTATTCTCGGCACCCTGATGATTCTCTTCGGGGTATCCATCTACATAGCCCGTAAGCGCTATAACTTCATGTCCAAGCAACTGCGATTGAAGTATCTACTTGAGTTCCACATTTTCCTGTGCACCCTAGGACCTATCCTTATACTGTTCCATACCGCCTTCAAATTCGGTGGTATCGTTTCAGTGGCCTTTTGGAGTATGGTAGCCGTGGTGGCATCCGGAGTCATAGGTCGGTTCATATACATTCAGATCCCGCGCACCATTGAAGGTCGAGAACTCAGTCTGAATGAAGTGAAGGATATGCGTAGTGGCCTCATCAACGACTTGAAACACAAAGCAGGACTGGGGGAAGAACTCATCCAGCTGATAATCGGAGAGAGCAATGAACCTCAGATAGAAATACGAGGGGTATCTTTCATGGCGCGCTATGCCGATGAGCGGAATAAAATCCGATTGATCAAAAAAGCACTCAATGAGAAGCAAGTGGCTGCTGAAGAGAAGCGCTCGGTCATCAAGATGGTCAAAGATGAATTCGCCCTTACTCACCGTATAGGTCGCTTGGAATTGATGCAGCGTCTCTTCAAATATTGGCACGTAGCCCACTTACCATTGAGCGGACTCACTCCAAATGATATAGACAAGATGCATCGCCAAATGATATGAAAAAAGCCACTCTTATGGAGTGGCTTTTCATTTTGTCGGGGTGGCAGGATTCGAACCTACGACCTCCTGCTCCCAAAGCAGGCGCGATACCGGGCTACGCTACACCCCGAACGGTGTATTATTGGGACTGCGAATGTATATAAATTTCATTCGCAAGACTACCTATTTGTGATCGCGCTAGGATTCGAACCTAGGACCGCCTGCTTAGAAGGCAGGTGCTCTATCCAGCTGAGCTACGCGACCAAGATGTCAAAGCCCTTTCCGATGAAAGGGAAAAATGGCCACGGATAAGGAATAGGACCGTCCCCGCCAGGGCGGGATGCTCTATCTCCCGACTTTTCGGGAAGCTACGCGACCAAGATGACCTAGAGGTCACCATTCAGATGAACGTTTTCATCCGTTTATTGTCGGGGTGAGAGGATTCGAACCTCCGACCACACGCCCCCCAGACGTGTACTCTAAACCGGGCTGAGCTACACCCCGAAACTCCTAAGAACTCCGGATCCTTCTTGTTCAAAAAGAACAATCCTTCTAAAAAGGATGGCAAATGTAAAGAATATGAGGAATGAAAAAAGGCTTGGAGAAGACCCTTTTCCTTAAATAAGCCCTTCGGTATCTCCTGCGCCTTGACGGATGACCACTGGCTCTTCGCCCGTGCAGTCAAAGACCGTTGAGGCTACATTCTTCCCGAATCCAGAGGATATGACCATGTCCACCTTGTCCTTGTATCTGTCATATATGAGCTCGGGGTCCGTGGTATACTCCAACACTTCATCATCATCATGAACTGAGGTGGATACCATGGGGTTGCCCAACTTGAGCACGATGGAGCGAGCAAGGTCATTGTCAGGTACACGTATCCCAATGGTCTTTTTCTTGGACGTGAAGAGCCTAGGGACACTTTTACTTGCTGGCAGGATGAAGGTATATGGGCCAGGAAGGGATCGTTTCATCAACTTGAATACACTCGAATCCAGGGGCTTCGCATAGTTGGATAAATGACTGAGGTCATAGCAGATGAGGGAGAAATTGGCCTGCTCCATCTTAACGCCCTTGATCTGGGCCATCTTCTCTACGGCTTTCTGATGGTTGATGTCGCATCCGATCGCATAGATGGTGTCCGTAGGATAGATGATCAGCCCTCCGCTTTTAAGGACCTTGACGGCTTCATCCAGTCGATGCTCTTGTGGATTGTCAGGATGTATCTCTACCAGCATGGCACTGAAAATGGGTTAAACGGTTTGAGCTTTCTTATGGTCCGCAAGGAATTTTTCCAAACCTGAGTCGGTCAAGGGATGGTTCAGCAGCCCCATGATGGAACTCAATGGACCCGTCATAACGTCCGCTCCGAGCTCTGCGCACTTGATGACATGCATCGTATGGCGCACAGAAGCTGCAAGGATCTGGGTGTCGAACATGTAATTGTCATAGATCAATCTCATCTGAGCGATCAGATCGAGACCATCCGTAGAGATGTCATCCAATCTTCCAATGAACGGGGAGACATAGGTGGCTCCAGCTTTGGCAGCCAAAAGGGCTTGACCTGCTGAGAAGACCAAGGTGCAGTTGGTGGCAATGCCCACATTACTGAAGTGTTTCAAGGCTTTCACGCCATCCTTGATCATAGGCACTTTCACCACGATGTGTTCATCGAGTTCTGCCAACGCTTCT
>JAQCAN010000220.1 GCA_027621335.1 Bacteroidota bacterium | reverse complement strand
ACGCAGGGCCCTTATGGATAAATGTGTGGCCGTGAACAAGGAGAACGTGGATAGTGCACGCATGGTCACTTCTGATGACCTTATCAATGGACAGTACGTGCTACTCCAAAAGGGAAAGAAGAACTATTATTTGCTGAGGGTGGAGTAGAGATTGACTTAAAGAACGGCAACAAAAAACCCCTCGAAGACATCTCCAAGGGGTTTTTTACTTTCAATGATATCTAATTCTCAGGCATCGATTTTCGCATACTTCGCGTTCCTCTCAATGAAGTCCCTACGTGGTGGAACTTCATCTCCCATAAGCATAGAGAAGATGCGGTCCGACTCAACCGCACTGTCGATCGAGATTTGGCGCAAGGTGCGGTTCGCTGGGTTCATAGTGGTGTCCCATAGCTGCTCGGCATTCATCTCTCCAAGACCCTTGTAGCGCTGGATGCCTACATTTCCTTCCGACTTACCTTTCAGCTCCTCGATGATCTGATCGCGCTGGTCCTCGCTCCACGCATAACGCTCCTGCTTCCCTTTCTTCAGGAGGTAGAGCGGTGGTGTGGCAATGTAGAGGTGTCCTCCTTCGATAAGCTCACGCATGTGCCTGAAGAAGAAGGTCATGATGAGCGTCTGGATGTGGCTACCGTCCACATCGGCATCACACATGATGATGACCTTATGATAGCGGAGTTTGCTGATATCCAAGGCTTTGCTATCTTCCTCAGTACCGATTCTTACTCCAAGGGCCGTATAGATGTTCTTGATCTCCTCGTTGTCAAAGATCTTATGCTGCATGGCCTTTTCCACGTTCAAGATCTTACCACGTAATGGTAGGATCGCTTGGAAGAAACGGTCCCGCCCTTGCTTGGCCGTTCCGCCTGCCGAGTCTCCCTCAACCAGATAGACCTCACAGTTATGTGGATCACGGTCAGAGCAGTCGCTCAATTTTCCTGGAAGTCCGCCTCCGGTGAGGACGTTCTTACGCTGCACCATCTCACGAGCCTTGCGGGCCGCATGACGTGCAGTAGCGGCCAAGATGACCTTTTGAACGATAGCCCTGGCATCCACCGGATTCTCTTCCAGATAATTGGTCAGCATCTCACTCACCGCCTGACTCACTGGAGCGGTGACCTCACGGTTACCTAATTTGGTCTTGGTCTGTCCTTCGAACTGTGGCTCTTGGACTTTCACCGAGATCACTGCAGTCAATCCTTCACGGAAGTCATCTCCTGCGATCTCGAATTTGAGCTTGGAGAGCATTCCGCTCTCTTCCGCATATTTCTTCAAGGTATTGGTCAATCCCCTGCGGAATCCTGCCAAGTGGGTTCCTCCCTCATGGGTATTGATGTTGTTTACATAGGCGAACAGATTCTCAGAGAAGGAGGTATTGTAGATCATGGCCACTTCCACTGGTACTTCTCCGTTCACAGTCTCCATGTAGATGACATTGGAGATCAATCGCTCACGGTTTCCGTCCAAGTACTCCACGAACTCGGCCAATCCACGCTCTGAGCGGAAGACTTCACTCGGATGCTCACCCTTTTCGTCTACCGTCCTTCGGTCCACGATGGTCACGGTGATGCCTTTGTTCAGGAAGGACAATTCGCGCATCCTTTTGCTCAGCGTCTCATAGCTGAACTCCATCTCATTGAAGATCTGTGGATCCGGGTAGAACTCCACCACGGTACCTCTCTTATCCACTTCACCGACTTCCTTGACCGGATACTCGGATACGCCACGCTGGTACTCCTGCTGGTAGATCTTTCCATCACGGTAGACCGTGGCTTTGAGTTGTCTGGAGAGGGCATTCACCACAGATACACCTACTCCGTGAAGACCACCGGAGACTTTGTAGGAGTCCTTATCGAATTTTCCTCCTGCTCCGATTTTGGTCATAACGACCTGAAGGGCAGAGACCCCTTCTTTAGCGTGCATGTCCACTGGGATACCACGTCCATTGTCCGCAACGCGGATTCCATCGCCCTCCAAGATTTCGACATCTATACGGTCACAATGGCCTGCCAAGGCCTCATCGATGGAGTTGTCCCTCCAAAAACAGGCGAAATTATGCAATCCTCTGGTACCTACATCACCGATGTACATCGATGGACGCATGCGCACATGTTCCATGCCCTCAAGGGCCTGTATACTATCGGCTGAATAACTCTTAGTCGCTGTCATAATCTCTTCTCTGATTTCCATAGTTTTTCAAAGCATTCAAAGATAGGGCTTATCTATGGGTCTAAAAACGGATTTAAGGGCAGAAAAGCCCTTTTTTCAACATCAGACTCATTTTTTGAGTGAAAAACGAAAATCAGGGCCTCAAATTAGCCTCAAAGCAAAGGAATCAGGTAGGCCGATCGTGGCTAGAATAGTTGTGCCGCTCTGAAGATAGGTGCCCCTTGTTGACCTAGGTCATCGTAAAAACCAACGAAACTGAGCTTGTGGAGGTTCCCTTCTACGGTCTGGATGACGTAGAGATTATCCAGCACCTCATACACACCGGCATCCAGATCTATGAGCTTCCAATCGTAGCCGATGACATCGGACTCGTTACTCAAAGGCACTTCTCCCGCATCACTCACATCAAAGGTCTCGAAAGTAGAGCCTTCCACCCGCGCAGCCATAGCGCCATTCGGGTTCAACAAGGCACCTGAGACCAAGTAGTGCACACTCTCCTCCCCGAAATACAGCTCGAAGAAATGCGTGTAATGGGTGAATAAAAGGTCCCAAGAATCTTTTGGAGGCTCTAGGAATTGAAGGCCATTCTGAAATGAGAACATGACATTGTTCACACTCGCATCACGGGGAATCTCAGCTTCTGAATATCCAGTGCTTCCTAGCGCCCCGAAACGGATGACATAGTGAGATAAAGTCACTTCAGCCAAGCTGAATTTGACGAATCCTTGAGCGGTCCCATCCGCATCATAGCCGACATCGATGACGTAGACCCTATCCATCTCATCGGCCAAGATGACCGTTCCTTGCAGGTCTCCATCGCTGGTATCGAAGAGTGGCCCTTCTCCATCAAAGCCCGTGTAATTCCCAATATCATAGGATGACGAGCGGTACACGGACATGTACTTGCTGGAATTCAACCGGACCGCATTTCCTTCGGATTGGAAAGCCAGATCCCAATCCCGCTTTTGATGAAAGGCCACCACAGAGTCTGTCTCAATGTCGTAGTACAATCGGTAACGGTAGTCAGGCCCCATCTCCACCTGTGAGGTGAAAGAACCAGCTATGCCCGCTTCAGGTTCATAGACGATAGGGATCTCATCCTTCACGCAAGAACTGAGTCCGATTCCCAAGGCTATGAGGGCTGCTATAAGGTGATGCCTATCCATGGCTTTTATTGATATGGAAGGTGCACGTGATGAAGAAGGTGCGCCCCGTGGCCAATAGGCTGGAAGTGGAGGATCCAGAATGGCTTCCTGTGCCAATGGCATTCAAGGTCTCCACCCCAAGAAGGTTGCGTGCTCCGATGCGAAGGTCCAATCTACTATCAAGGAAACTGCGACCCGCACTGAGGTCCAACATGCTGAAAGCCTCCTGTCTGAAACTACGCGTCTCCTCATCTTCCCTGATTAGGAATTCCCTGCTGCCCACACCACTGGCATAAAGCTCTATATCCAGCTCGGTCAAAGGCTCCTCATAGCTGATGGAGGCATTCCATTGGGGATAATAATTAATCGGAATGACCGTGAGGCCATCGTTCACTTCCTCCAATCCGATAAGCCCTGCTCCTGCCCTGGTCCTGAATACTTTTCGGCCATATTCCACATCCACTCTGGCACCTTGGGTCCTTACCTCATCCACATTCAAGTAGGTGAAGGGCTGCGGTCCTGACTGAGCGCTTCCTGCCTGCACGAGTTCGATCTTATCCCTTAAGTCATTGTGGAACAAGGCCACTTCCCATTTCCATTGGGACTGGGCCAAGCTTTGGGCAAAGCTCACCGAGAAGGCATAGTTATCACTTTGCTCAGCAGTCAGTTCTTCATTCCCGAACACATTGTGATTGCTATCGAAGAAAGCCAGGAAGAGCTCCTTGAAATCAGGCGCCCTGAACCCACGTCCATAGGACAGCCTGAAGGTGTAGAGGTCCTTTTGGTAACGCAGGGCCAAGCTCGGAGTTGGAGCCACCTTATAGAGGCTGTTATAGCCATATCGGATGCTGG
>JAQCAN010000219.1 GCA_027621335.1 Bacteroidota bacterium | reverse complement strand
TGTGGTACCTCTACATCCTAAAGTCGGAGCGACATGGCAAGTTCTATGTCGGTATCTCCCAGAATCCTGCAAAGCGTTTTCAGCGACATAACTCTCAGGAGAACATCGCTTACACTTCCAAAGGCCGACCTTGGATCATGATGGGCGTATGGAAAGCTGCAGATTCTGAAGCTGAGGCTTTGTCGATAGAGCGCTTCATAAAGAATCAAAAGAACACCCGCATCATACGGCACCTGATCGATGATAAGCCACTGCATGGTCCTTTGGCCGGATTGGTCCGTATTCCATTCGAGTTCCTACTCTGAGGGTCTCCCGCAGTTGCGGGATCCAAGAGGAGGAGCAATTGAAAAGCCTCTCGCGATTGCGAGAGGCTTTCTTGTTTTTGGCACTCATGTGGTATCTCTACATCCTCAAGTCTGAGCGACATGGCAAGTTCTATGTCGGGATTTCCCAGAATCCTGTAAAGCGTTTTCAGCAGCACAACTCTCAAGAGAACATTGGATACACCTCCAAAGGCCAACCATGGATCATGATGGGCGTTTGGAAGGCCGCAGTATCTGAAGCTGAGGCTTTGTCGATCGAGCGCTTCATCAAGAAACAGAAGAATACTCGGATCATCCATCATCTGCTTGAGGATAAACCCCTTCATGGTCCTTTGGCCGGATTGGCCCGTATTCCATTCGAGCAGACCTGAATCGCGAGGCTCATTCCTCCCTTGCATTCCTTATGTTAGCAGGCAACATGTCCAAACTGGCACAGCTTCAGAGATACCTGCACTTCAGAAAGGGAAGCCTGAATCGCCATGGCGTGCATTCCCCTTTTGTCTTTGAGTTCATAGAAAAAGTGCTAAGAAATCGGGGTTCGATTCCAGAGGCGATGGAGATCGAAGCTATACGCAGACGTTTGCTAAAGGATAGAACTCTTATCAGCACTATGGATCCCGGAGCTGGCAGCACTGCAGCTGGCAGCCGAAGCATCCAGAATGTGGCGAAGCGCTCTCTTTCATCACGCGACCAATGCCGTATTCTTTACCGCATAGTCAAGCATTTCACACCTTCTACCGTAATCGAGTTCGGGACTTGCCTTGGCATCAGCACGGCCTATCTTTCTGCTGCCGGATGCGAGCGTTTGATCAGCATGGAGGGACATCCAGATTTATTCAAGGGCGCAGAGAAGGTCCTGTCGTCCTTGGATTTGAAAGCAGAACTCCATGAAGGGCTCTTCGATGCTTCCTTAGACAATATCATAAATGATGTCGGCAAAGTGGATATGGCCTTCATCGATGGGCATCATACCGAGGAGGCCACCTTGCATTATTATGATCGCCTAAGGCCTCATCTTCATGAGAATAGTGTCATCATCTTCGATGATATCCATTGGTCTGATGGAATGGAACGTGCATGGGAGACATTGAAAAGGTCTGAAGGGGTGACTCTCTCTATCGACCTCTTCTGGTGTGGCCTCCTGTTCTTCAAGAAAGGATTATCAGGCGAGCACTTCAAGCTTCACTACTGACCTCAGTAATACCTCAACCATTTCCAGAGCTCCTTATAGCTCACTTTCTTCCCGTACATAAGGATGCCCACTCGGTAGATTCGAGCTGCTAGCCAAGTAGTGCCAATGAACCCAAGGACCAAGAGAAGCATGGAGATGGTCAAGGAGAAATAATCCATCTCCTGAAAGCCCATACCCATCATGCCCACTTTGATCATCATGACCACCGGTGAGGTGAATGGGATAATACTGGTCCAGAAGACGGCTGCGCCATCAGGATTGGTGATAGCCGTCTCAGCCACAATGAACGCAAACACCAGCGGCATGACCAAGGGAATCATGAATTGTTGGGTGTCCGATTCACTGTCCACAGCCGATCCCACAGCCGCAAATAAGGAGCCATACAATAGATACCCTCCTAGGAAGTAGAACAAGAACATCCCTAAGATGAAAGGAACATTGGTCTGATGGTAGAGCTTGAAGAACTCCTTCATTGCCTCATTCCCTCCGGCCCACTCAGCCTGCATTTCCGAAGCCACTTCAGGGCTCATCTGTTGATTCACCAAAGTGGAAGGATCTGCAATGGCGTCACCCATGATGAGCTGGGCTGTACTGAAGAGGACGGAGGACAAGACGATCCAAAGCAGGAATTGGGTCAATCCAACGGCTGCCACTCCCACAATCTTTCCCAACATCAATTGAAATGGTTTCACCGATGAGATGATGACTTCCACGATGCGACTGCTCTTTTCTTCCATCACACCACGCATCACTTGAGCCCCATAAAGGAAGATGAAGATGTAGATGATCATAGCCAAGATGAATCCAAGTGCCCATCCTATCTCTGGGTCCAAATCGGTTGCCCCAACTTTATCGATGTCCAGAGGCCTCAGGTTTATCTTCGTCTTGATGCTCTCATAGGTCTCTTTGCTGACTTGGTTGTCTGCTAGCTTGACCTTCTCAAAGTTCTGTTCAAGCTGAGCCGAGATGTGCTTTTGGATTTTAAAACTTGGATGATCCTTATAGAAGATGTTCAAGTTCTGCGAGTAGATAGCCTCTTTCACGACATCCACTTTGAGATCATAAGGTCCTTCTTTGAACTCCTCATCCGTCATGGACCCAGGATAGAAATTGAACTTGACAAAGTCACTGTTCTCGAACTCCTCCATGAACAGTACTTTTCCAAAAAGGCCTTCAGCATCCGTAAGGACCACTTGATAACTGCGCTCATCACTCTGTGTCAGGAAGAATGCGGCCGCCATGAAGCCAACAAAGAGAAGAGGTCCTAACAAGGTCATGATCAAGAAACTCTTCTTCCTGACGCGGGTGCTGTATTCCCTCGATATGATGAGCCAGACCTTATCCATTGTCTTGAGTGCTATTGGTGACTACTTTGATGAAGATGTCATTCATACTTGGAATGACCTCCTTGACCTCATTCACCTTGACATGCGGCATTATGGCCTCCATCAGTTCATTGACATGATTGCCATCAAGCATCCGCACACGGGCCTTGGTCATCTTATCTGACGTAGTCTCTTTGGTCAAGAGTTCGAATCCAGTCCAAAGGGCATTGGTGAACCCTAGAACTTCGCCTGTGAAGAAGACATCGTAGACCTCTTCCTTGAAACGGTCCTTGACCTCCTTCACTTTACCTTCTAAGATCACTTTCCCCTTATTGATGAGCGCCATGTCATCGCATATCTCCTCCACGCTCCCCATATTATGAGTGGACAGCATAACCGTGGCTCCTTCATCTCGAAGTCGCAATATCTCTGACTTGATCAACTCCGCATTGATAGGGTCGAAACCGCTGAAGGGTTCATCCAGTATCAGCAATTCGGGTTCATGAAGCACGGTAGTGATGAATTGGACCTTTTGAGCCATCCCTTTCGAAAGGTCCTCAATCGGCTTGGACCACCATTCCAGTATCCCGAATCTATCGAACCAGATGCGAAGTTTCTTTCTTGCCTCCGATTTACTCATCCCCTTCAGTCGTGCAAGGTAGATGGCCTGCTCACCTACCTTCATTTTCTTGTAGAGCCCCCTTTCTTCAGGCAGATAGCCGATAATGGCTATATCCTCCCGAGTGATAGGACGTCCATTGATGAGTACTCGGCCTTCATCAGGTCCGGTGATCTGATTGATGATGCGGATGAGCGAGGTCTTTCCTGCACCATTGGGTCCTAGGAGGCCGAAGATGGAGCGCTCTGGTACCTGGATGCTGACATCATCCAAGGCCCGATGGTCACGGTAACGTTTATGGATATGTTCAGCTCTGAGGTGTGCCATGGAGTGCGAATCTAAGTATTGGGGAAACTTATTGAGAGCTACAATTAAGAATGGTCAATGGACTTGTCAACTGGACAACCACCTATTTGATACGCTGGGTCTGGTAGGCGATCATATCCTTGAACTCCTTATCCCACGCGCTTGGAAGTCCGGCTCTATCCAATAGGAGTATCGCATTGTGCAGTTGCCTTCGCTGCATCTCTTTCACCTTGTCCAAGGCCCCTGAACGGGTCATGATTGCACGTACCTCAGCTACTTTTTCATCTCCGCCTTCCGACAATGCGTACCACCTGACCAAGGTTTCCCTATCCTCAGAACTCGCTAGTTCCTTGGCATAGATATAGAGCAATGTCTTTTTATTCTGAAGGATATCTCCTCCAGGATGTTTGCCCATCTC
>JAQCAN010000218.1 GCA_027621335.1 Bacteroidota bacterium | reverse complement strand
AATTCCCAGGTCCATTGACGTTAGAGGCGCAGGAACCAGCCGGAGTCAAGGGAAGAAGGTCGGAGATGATGTCGATGAGATCCCCGTTATTGGTGAAGTCTTGGAAAATGCCATCGATAGGTGAAGTTTGGCAATTATTGCGAATGCGGATCTGGAAGATATCCAGGCTTGGCTTTGGGGCAGAAGCACCGCCATAGTCGGCGAAGGTCTCCCATTCATCTGCAGGCGTACCTCCGCCCGGGTTATTATCGATGGTCATATGTAGGAACCATCTGCAATCGGGATCTGGAATAGTCTGGTCCTCTATCCTCAAACGGAGTGTGGCCACGTTATTCACCGTGATGCCAGCATCATACTGGGTGAATGAATCAAAGGTGAGGTTGCTCACCACTGGGTCATTCGGCTCGAAGCTTACCGATCCACAGTGGATCTGGGCTAGAGAAGATCCTACGGTAAATAGGAAGGATAATATCAAAAGGTTAGTTCTCATGGCTTAGTTCTGGTCAAAATGGTCAAGAGAAAAAAGAAGAGCGGTGGGTGGTTTCAAGCCCACCGCTCTATTTTGTTTATCTCTTATTGGTCTTCTAGCAACACGTACTGCACGTACATGGTGTAGACACCTGGCTCAGCATAAGATCCTGCTGCATTCGCAGACACCAGGTCCTCGAAAGTGGCACCGTCTGCATCCGCAGCGTTAGGGAAGATGGCAGGAAGTCCTGGCATGATCCTGTAATCGAGGGCATAATAGTAATCACTGGTATTACCCGTCTGGGTGAGGTAAGACCCACCTGGAAGGAAGTCATCACCAGAGGTACCCGAAGTTCCAGCATGTCCACCGATGTACTTATCGTTGGTTGATGGAGGAGTGATGGCACCACCGTTCACATACAAGCTGTTTCCTGCACTTGGCGTACCAGATGGGGAAAAGGCTTGATTGTAATCAGGGAATGTACCAAGGGCAGCACCAGCACCGTTATTGGGTTGTGCTTGACGGATCTCCAAGAGACTCAAAGGAAGGTTAGGGATCGCATTAGGGTTATCATTACCATAATCGATCTGCTGATCCCAGAACTCAGCACCATTAGTACCATTGGAACGTCCTACTGCATACAGGTCCCAGCTCACGGTGGAGCTAACTTTTAGGATGGTGGCAGCGTACTGCGTGATACCAGCGTAGTACTCGTTGATCTCATCGAACACGAATTCTATCTGATTAGGAGTGGACATGTCCAACTGGAGTACCGGCTGAAGGTCCATGGTTACGGTCACGTCCTTCTCATCTATGAGCTGAGCGTTTGAAACTGTTGCTATTCCAACAACAGCGGCTAGAGTCATTATGACTTTTTTCATTACTTGCAGAGTTTAAAAATTAAAAAATTGACTTATAGGTTAAATTCAATCTCAGCTGCTTTCAGTTCTTCTTCGCTGCCAAAATCCAGCACGCTTACGGCTGAGTATTGACCACTTGGAATTCCTTCGGGCAGACCGAAAGTGAATGCTCTTTTCAGTCCTGGGACGATGGTAAATCGCTTCATCACCATTTTCTCCGTCTCTCCGGTCTGGAGGTTTGTGAGGTCTACATAGACTGTACAATGAGAGATACCGTCTCCGATATTCTCCACATCTATCTTGAGGGTACTGTTAGATTCGTTCTTGTCGAACTGGAAGTTGATGATGTCCACACTGCTCACGGCCACATTTGGCGGATTCTGGTACATGAATACACCAAAAGCGAAGCTTGGGATAACACCGAAGGCGATTTTCTCAATATCCGTCCCAGGGTCGATGGTCTTTCGCTCCTCAGTTTGCTCGATGAGCATTACCGCCCAAGCAGCTTTGTTCGCAGCCGGATCATCAAGTGGAACCATGACTGTGACGGTCAATTCCACCTTTTCACCTGGTTTAAGGTCCACGAAGGAAGGCGAGACATTGATCCACTTGCTCAAGCTATGGTCGCCTGTGCCCGGAGCAAGGAATTCACTCTTCCCGTATCCATTCATGTTGAAGTCGTTGAAGGATACTTTGAAGCTGTTCTGCTTGTCCGTGTCATTATTGAGGGTGACATTGGACACAGCGCTCTCACCTGGTGTGACATCGAAATAGATATGGGCAGGGGAGACAGCGACTCCTGCATTCACAGTTGATGCTTCTTCAGCAACTTGACTTAACTTGATCTCGGTGGCTTGGCTTGCAAGGATACATACGCAAGCTATGAGCGATAGAATGGTCTTTTTCATGATTTTAGTTTAAATGGTTCATGGCTTATTACGGGTATGACCATTCTTAGGTTTCACTATGTCATCATTTCAAGAAAAGTGGGAGGACTCACTCAACGGGTTTTATTCCATTTCAGATGAGTGGGGTGCGGTTTAAAAGGATACCTTCGCGGCCTCAATTGAGAATAGGCATGCAAGAGATCAGGAATATCGCCATCATCGCACACGTTGACCACGGGAAAACGACCCTCGTGGACAAGATCATCGATGAATGCAAGATGATGGATGACCGCAAGGAGCGCACAGAACTCCTTTTAGATAACAATGACTTGGAGCGTGAGCGAGGTATCACCATCTTGGCCAAGAACGTGGCTGCTCAGTACAAGGGCGTGAAGATCAACATCCTTGATACTCCAGGACACTCGGACTTCGGTGGTGAGGTTGAGCGCGTATTGAAGATGGCCGATGGAGTTCTTCTCTTGGTCGATGCCTTTGAAGGTGCGATGCCACAGACGCGATTCGTACTGGGGAAAGCCATCGAGCTAGGTCTGAAGCCCATCGTGGTGGTCAATAAGGTGGATAAAGAAAACTGCACACCTGACGTGGTGCATGAGCAGATCTTCGATTTGATGTACAATCTGGATGCTACTGAGGAGCAATTGGACTTTGAGACCCTTTATGGATCGTCAAAGCAAGGCTGGATGAGCAAGGATTGGAAGAAACCCACCACAGATATCACCCCTCTGCTGGATACCATCTTGGAAGTCATTCCTGCTTCGAAATACATGCCAGGTAGCGATCAGATGCAGATCACTTCTTTGGATTTCTCAAATTTCACAGGTCGGATCGCCATTGGACGAGTCTGGAGAGGAGATCTGGAGGTAGGGAAGGAGTACATGCTCATGAAGAAGAACAATATCAATAAGAAGGTCCGCATCAAAGAACTTTTTGTCTTCGAAGGCCTCGGTAAAGCCAAGGTGGATAAAGTGAGGAGCGGAGACCTTTGCGCCATTGTCGGATTGGATGATTTTGAGATCGGAGACACCATAGCGGATGTCCAGAATCCTGAAGCAGTGAAGCGAATAGAGGTGGATGAGCCGACCATGAGTATGCTCTTCACCATCAACAATTCACCCTTCTTCGGTAAAGAAGGGAAGTTCGTGACATCACGACACTTGCGAGATCGTTTATATAAGGAGTTAGAGAAGAACCTGGCTCTTAGGATCGAGGATACGACCAGCGAGGATAAATTCACCGTTTTCGGACGAGGTATCCTTCACCTTTCAGTTCTCATAGAGACCATGCGAAGGGAAGGTTATGAGCTGCAAGTGGGTAAACCTCAGGTCATCGTGAAGGAGATCGATGGAGTGAAGCAAGAGCCTTATGAGACCTTGGTCATTGATATCCCTGAAGAATACAGTGGTAAGGCCATTGAATTGGTCACACTGAGAAAAGGAGACCTTCTGGTCATGGAACCTAAAGGTGACCTTCAACATCTGGAATTCGACATCCCTTCCCGTGGAATCATCGGTCTTAGGAATAACATCTTGACTGCGACCGCTGGAACAGCCATAATGACCCACCGTTTCAGGGAATTCTCACCGATCAAGGGGGACATCCCTGATCGTGCCAAAGGCTCTCTGATCTCCATGGAGGCAGGGCAGGTCACGGCCTTCGCTTTGGATAGACTTCAAGACCGTGGACGTTTCTTCGTGGAGCCTGGTGATCAGATCTATGTAGGTCAAGTCGTAGGTGAGCACACAAGAGATAATGACTTGGATGTCAATCTTATAAAGGGTAAGAAATTAAGTAATATGCGTTCATCCGGAGCAGATGACGCAGCCAAGATCGCCCCTAAGATCATCTTCTCCTTGGAGCAATCCATGGAATATCTGGCCGATGATGAATACCTGGAAATCACGCCTGCCAGCCTTCGTATGAGAAAGATCCCTAAAGCCAAGTCCCATCACTTTGCCTAAGTGCTCTATTCAATGCTGCAT
>JAQCAN010000217.1 GCA_027621335.1 Bacteroidota bacterium | reverse complement strand
CTTCCACCTTGGCCATCAGACGGAGACGCTGTGCATTGTTCACGGCCAAGACAGCATCAAGGATCTGGAAGTCCATGCCGGCTTTTTGGCCCGAATGCTGAAGTGCGAGGACATCCTTAGGGAAACAGCTGCCTCCATAGCCGATTCCTGGGAAGAGGAAGCGCTTACCGATGCGCTCATCCGTTCCGATACCTAGTCTGACCTTGTCCACGTCAGCCCCAACCAGCTCGCAGAAATTCGCAATCTCGTTCATGAAGGTGATCTTGGCAGCAAGGAAGGCATTGGCTGCATATTTGGTCAACTCAGCCGAGCGTTCATCCATGAAGATGAGGGGATTCCCCTGACGGATGAAAGGCTTGTATAGCTCTTCCATAACCTTCTTCGCTTTCTCAGAGGAGGTACCCACGACCACGCGATCAGGCTTCATGAAGTCATCCACTGCAAAACCTTCTCGCAAAAATTCAGGATTGGAGACGACTGCAAACTGCTCACGGGCATCTTTGGCGACCTCCGCTTTGACCAGGTCGGCCGTACCGACAGGCACTGTGCTCTTATCTACGATTACCTTGAACTCGTTGATCATGGGGCCGATTTCCCTCGCTGCGTTCAGCACATAGGAAAGGTCGGCTGAACCGTCCTCACCGGGTGGGGTTGGAAGAGCAAGGAAAATCACTTTGGCCGATTCCACAGCCTCTTTCAGGTCGGTCGTGAACCGGAGTCGCCCTTGCTTGATGTTCCGATGGAATAGGACATCCAAGTGGGGTTCATAGATGGGGACGATGCCCCCTTTCATCTTCTCTATCTTCTCTTGGTCGATGTCTACACAGGTCACATCATTCCCCGTCTCAGCTAGGCAAGTTCCCGTCACCAGGCCGACATAGCCCGTTCCTACTACTGCAATCTTCATAATGACTTAATTTTCTACAGTGGCGAATGCCAACACGGCATCGATGATCAGCTGCTGCTGTTCTATGCTCAGCTCTGTATGCATAGGCAATGAGAAGACCGTCTTGCATAGGTCCTCGGTCACTGGGAACATACCTTCCTTATACCGCTCATCTGTATAAGCCTTCTGCATATGTAAGGGTACCGGATAATAGATCATGGCCGGAATGTCTCTTTCGCCTAGGAAGGCGACCATCTCATCCCTAGAGATACCATTGGTTTGGAGGGTATACTGATGGAAGACGTGAGTGCTGTTGGAAGCTCGCTTCGGGGTGATGAGCGCTTCACAGTCAGCGAAGGCCTCGTCATAGCGCTGGGCTGCCAATTGACGAGCCTCGATATACATATCCAAGTGTCTCAATTTGATGCGAAGGATGGCGGCTTGGATGCTATCCAGTCTGGAATTCACCCCGATCTCATCATGGTAATACCTTACCGATTGACCATGATTCGCCATCATGCGCACACGGCTGGCCAAGGCATCATCATTGGTGAAGATGGCCCCTCCATCACCATAGCAGCCCAAGTTCTTGGAAGGGAAGAAGGAGGTCCCTCCGAAATCTCCCATACAGCCCGCACTTTCCACTCTACCATCCGGGAAGCTGTACTTCGCTCCGATGGCCTGTGCAGTGTCCTCTATCACATAAAGGTCATGTGCTTTTGCCAATGCCATCAGAGGAGCCATATCTGCACACTGCCCGAAGAGGTGAACAGGCACAATGGCCTTGGTTTTAGGAGAGATGGCTTTTTTGACCGCGTCCACATCGATGTTGAAAGTGACAGGGTCCACGTCCACTAGGACGGGGGTCAATTTCAGCAAGGCAATGACTTCTGCCGTGGCCACATAGGTGAAACTGGCAGTGATGACCTCATCGCCAGGCTGCAGGTCCAAGGCCATCATGGTCAATTGCAAGGCATCGGTTCCGTTTGCACATGGAATCACGTGGCGTACTCCAAGATAGTCCTCCATTTCCTGCTGGAAAGACTTAACTTCAGGCCCGTTGATGTAGGCCGAACTCCTGACCACATCGATGACTGCCTTATCTATTTCCTCTTGGATCTTCTCATATTGACTGATGAGGTCCACCATCTGTATAGGACGCATGGGAATGTCTTTTTTCTGATGGCACGAATATAGATATTCGCAGTCCTTTAAGGGAAGTAAGACATGTAATCAAAGGCAACTTGACAGAACAGAACCGAAATAGATGGACATGGCTGATGAACAAGGCTATTCCAAGGCTCAGATGTCCTTTAGGAGCGAGAATGCTCACGCTCATCCTTATCAGTGTATTCAGTTGGTCCTCTTTCATGGCACAAGGCTCCGTCAGAGACTCGGTCATTTCCATGTTCTCCATCGATCTGAGTCTTGGCTACCATAGCCCTGCAGGAGACTTGGCCGAGAGATTCGGGGATAACGGTGCTGTGGGAGGGAGTGTGCATTACAAAACGAACAAGAACTGGTTATTCGGATTGCAAGGAGGGCTCATCTTCGGTTCTTTGGTGAAGGATCCGGTCACACTGCCTATCACCACGACAGATGGCTTTCACATCGACCAGAATGGGAATTTCGTGAATCTACTGTTCCTTCAGAGAGGTCTGTATTTCAATGTGACTGCAGGAAAGGTATTCAAGCTCTTCGGTCCGAACCCGAACAGCGGACTGGTCATCACGGGTGGAGTGGGACTTCTGCAACATAAGATCCTCTTGGAGACCAGAAATAACGAAGTACCTCAGTTGGAGGGAGACTACCTTAAAGGCTACGATCGCTTGACCAATGGGCTCACCTTACACCAATTCATGGGCTATCGGTATATGGGAAATAACCGTTTCGTGAACCTTACCGTAGGATTTGAAGGCTTTCAGGCTTTCACAGAGAGCCGCAGGGATTTCGATTTCGATATGATGAAGAAAGACGATAGAAAGAGGCTAGACATGCTGTATGGACTTAAAGTCATGTGGTCATTCCCTATCTATCGCAGGGTATCTTCTGGCTATTATTTCAATTGAACCTGTGCCGCAGTTCCTTTATGATTTCTTGGTAAAGACCTATGGATTCCTGATCGGTATCTATTCCTTATTCAATAGGAAAGCTGCCCTCTGGGTGTCGGGTAGAAAGGATTGGGAAAGGACAATGTCGCTGACTTTGGATGGTTTGATCGCTGAGCGTATATGGATTCATGCGGCCAGTTTGGGAGAATTCGAACAGGGCAGGCCGCTCATAGAGGCCCTTCGAACCAAATATCCCGAAAAAGGGCTGGTCTTGACTTTCTTCTCCCCCTCAGGTTTTGAGATCAGAAAGGACTACAAAGGAGTAGATGCGGTGCTCTATCTGCCCTTGGATACGCGTCATAACGCTAAAGTCTTCTTGGACCTACTCAAGCCAGAGCTTGCCGTCTTCATCAAGTATGAATTCTGGTTCAATCACCTGGCTGAACTGAAAAAGCGGGACATAAAGACCATTCTGGTCTCGGGACGCCTGCATGCCAAGCAAGGTTTCTTCAAGCCCTGGGGCAAGTTCTTTAGAAAGGGTCTGGAGACCTTTGGTCATTTCTTCCTTCAGAATAAAGGAAGTGCAGAACTTCTTGAAGACATAGGCTTCAAGAATTACACTGTGAATGGGGATACGCGCTTTGATCGTGTGATGAGCGTCCGAGAAGAGAATAAGGATTTGCCAGAGATCGAGTCGTTCACAAAAGAAAGCAAGGTCATCATGCTCGGTAGCAGCTGGCCGTACGAGGAGATTCTTCTGAATCAGTTCATGATAGACTACGGAAAGGAAGACTTCAAGGTGGTGATCGCCCCTCATGAGTTGGATGAGAGGCGCATGAGAGAATTTATAGAGAAATGCCCATTGAACTGCCTTTTATTGAGCCAGTGGAACCTAAGGAATGGAGATGAGCGGGTGCTCATCATAGATCGTATAGGCATGCTATCCCAAGCCTATCGCTATGGAGATATTGCTCTGGTAGGTGGGGGCTTCGGGGCGGGTATCCACAATGTCCTTGAGCCTGCCGTTTGGGGTATTCCGGTAGTCTTCGGGCCCCGATATGAAATGTTCAGTGAGGCGGTGGAACTGGTGGAAAGGGATGCGGCCTTCTCAGCAGAGGATCAGAAGGAGTTCAATGAACTTCTGCTTGAACTGCTGAATAGTGAGGACAAAAGGACGATGGCAGGTCAAAAGGCGCTCGAGTATTGCAGGGCCAATCAAGGTGCGACTAAGGCCGTCATGGACTATATCTCAGACGATTTGAGATAAAAAATCAATGTGAGGTGCTTTTTCAAGACGTGAGATTCTTATATATTTGCGCCCCGCTTCACGAAAG
>JAQCAN010000216.1 GCA_027621335.1 Bacteroidota bacterium | reverse complement strand
CGCACAGTTGCAGGAAGCGCTCCACGCGAGCAGAGGAGTGGTCGGGGCCCTGACCCTCGTAGCCGTGGGGGAGCAGCATCGTGAGAGCCGACCGCTGGTTCCACTTCTGCTCACCGGCGGAGATGAACTCATCGATGATGGTCTGGGCGCCATTGACGAAGTCGCCGAACTGGGCCTCCCACATGATAAGCCCATCATGGCTGATGAGACTGTATCCATACTCGAAACCGAGCACGGCATATTCGGACAGATGGCTGTTATAGATGTTGAAGCTCGCTTGCTTCTTGGAGATGTTCTGCAGGTGGCAATATTCATCATTGGTGTCTTCGATCTTCACCACCGCATGGCGATGGGAGAAGGTACCGCGTTCGCAGTCCTGACCACTCATCCTCACGGGATGACCTTCATCCACCAAGCTGGCATACGCGAGCATCTCGGCCATGCCCCAATCCATTTTGTTGTTGGTGATCATGTCCGCACGGTCATTCAGGATGCGCTCCATCTTGCGGAAGAGCTGCTTCTTCTCAGGAAGCAAGGTGAGTCTTTCGGCTAAACGCTTCAGGGTCTTCACATCCACTGACGTGTCAGGGGATCGAAGGAAGTCTTCTTCAGTGGCCCGCTTGTATTTCTGATTGAGCTCCACGAGGAAAGGCGGGATCTCCGCATGGTCCTTTTTCTTGGCCACTTCCAATTTCTGCTCTAGGATTTCCTTGAAGACGGTGTCCCTGCGCTCAGCCTCGGTCTCATCGATGACGCCCTCCTTGATGAGCTGATCCTTATAGATGTCACGCGGATTCTTGTGCTCGGCTATCGCCTTGTACAAGAGCGGTTGGGTGAACTTTGGTTCATCCCCTTCATTGTGACCGTATTTACGGTAGGAGAGAAGGTCCACGAAAACGTCCTGCTTGAACCGCTGGCGGTATTCTACCGCGATCTTCATGGTGTGGGCAATGGCCTCTACATCATCCCCGTTCACGTGGAAGACGGGGCTGAGGGTCACCTTTCCCACGTCCGTGCAATAGGTGCTGCTGCGGGCATCCAGGTAATTGGTGGTGAAGCCCACTTGGTTATTGATGACCAGATGGATGGTACCGCCTGTCTTATAGGCGTTCAATTGGGACATCTGTATCACCTCATACACGATGCCTTGGCCCGCAATGGCGGCATCGCCATGGATGAGGATCGGAAGCACCTTGCCATTGTCTCCTCCGTGGTCACGGTCGATCTTGGCTCGTGCCAAGCCTTCCACTACCGGGTCCACCGTTTCCAGGTGGGAGGGGTTAGGGCAGAGGGTCATGCCCAAGGTGCCGTTCGAAGTCTCATACTCGGAGGTGAAGCCCAGGTGGTACTTCACGTCACCGTCATACTTGGCATCGTTGTAGTCACGGCCTTCGAATTCGCTCATGATCTCTCCGAAGTCCTTGTTGAAGACGTTGGCGAGGATGTTCAATCGGCCGCGGTGGGACATGCCCATCACCACTTCTTTGATGCCCAGGGCTGCGCCTTGGTCGAGGAGGCTATCCAGTCCGGGGATGATGGATTCAGAGCCTTCGATGGAGAAACGCTTCTGTCCCGTGAAGCGGGTATGCAAGAAATTCTCGAAGCCTGAGGCGCGGTTCAGCAACTCATAGATGCGCAGTTTCTCCTCCTTGCTGAAGGAGGGGAGGTTGTTGTTCTGATGGAGGCGATCCGTCATCCATTGGATCTTGGCCGGCTGGCGCATGTACATGAACTCTATCCCGATGGATTGGCAATAGACCGTCTCCAGATGGGAGATGATGTCACGCAATTTGGCCGGGCCCAGTTTCACTTCTGCACCTGCATGGAAGACCGTATCGAGGTCCTTCTGTTCCAGTCCGAAGTTCTCTAAGGCCAGGGTAGGGCTATAGGTCCTGCGCTCGCGCACCGGATTGGTATGGGTGAAGAGGTGGCCCCGTTGGCGGTAGCCATGGATGAGTTGGATGACCCTGAATTCCTTCTGCACATTCTCAGGGATGGCTCCATCGCCCGACTCGGAATAGTCCTTTCGGGCGAAATCGAAACCATCGAAGAAATGGCGCCATCCTTCCTCTACGGAAAGAGGGTTCTCACGGAACGCCTTATAGGCCTGTTCTACGTACTCGGGGCTGCTGTTGCTCAAGAAAGAGAATCTATCCATAGGGTCTGGCCTGAGCACGGCATGTTCCTCCTGTTGCTCAGTGGGGTCAAAGATAAGAAAGGGCCCGCATTGGAAAGGGGTGGAAAGGGCTTGGTTCAACAGGCCGATGTTGGGTTCAAAGGCCTGAGGTCCAAGAGGCGATGGAGAAGGGCCTGACGAGGCTCTTCCCAGCAGATGATTTGTCTCATGTGGGATAGCGGGGCTAAGCTCTACCTTCGGCTGAGACCACATGGATATGAAGACAGACACCGCACATCTCATCCTTATCATGGGCCTTCCAGGAAGCGGGAAGACCTTTTTCTCAAAGGCTCTGGCCGAGAAGATGGGGGTGTTGCATTTCAACAGCGACCGCGCCCGCAAGGAGCAAAGGGCGCATCCGAGCTATTCCGAAGAGGATAAATCCAAGGTCTATGGGCTGATGTTCCGTAAGGTGACGGAGGCCCTGAAAAAGGGAAAGACGGTCATCGCGGATGCCACGTTCTCGAAGATGGCCTACCGCCAACCCTATCTGGATTGGGCCGAAGATCATGGGGTTCCCGTCCATATCCTTCATCTGCATGCCTCTGAAGCGGTCATCCATGAACGTGTGAGCCTACCACGAGTGGACAGTGATGCGGACTTTGAGGTGTACGAACAGATCAAGGCCGAGTATCAGCCCATCACGGAGCCTCATCTCAGCCTAAGAACCGATAAGGACACCTTGGACCAGCGGCTGGACAAGGCGATCGACTACCTGAGTGAAACAAAGGTTCGGTCATGACTGAAGAGCAGGTCCACAGCTTGAAGGAAGAAGGTTACCTTCCTGAGGGGCGTCAGGTGGAAAAGCTCACCACCACACACATCTCCTGGGTACTGCTCTGCAAGGACCGCGTCTATAAGATCAAGAAACCCATTGCTCTCAGCTTCTTGGATTTCTCCACCTTGGAACTTCGGAAGTTCTACAGCGAGGAAGAACTGCGATTGAATCAACGCCTCTGCAAGGACATCTACCTAAGCGTGTTGCCTATCCATCAGGGCTCAGGCGGATGGCGCATCGGAGAGGGCGAAGGCCCAGTGATGGACTATGCCTTGGAGATGAGGCGCCTGGACAACAGCTGTGAGATGGATGTCCTTCTGGCCAAAGGTGAGGTGGGGACGAAGGACATGGACCATGTGTTGAAGGTCTTGGTGCCTTTCCATCAGAAAGCGGAAGTGATGAAAAACAAGGTCACGTCCGATGCTCTTTTCAAGGACTTTGCTGACCTCCGGCAGATTCAAGGATTCATCATGGATACCCTGGGGCCTGAAGCTGAGAAGCGACTTCTGGACAGTATTGCCATGGTAAAGGATTTCTTGGAAGAGAAGTCTGCGCTCCTCTTGAAGCGCGACCAGGAAGGCTTCGTACGCGATGGCCATGGCGACCTGCATTCAGGGAACATCTTCCTCTTGGAGGAACCTGTGCTCTTCGACTGCATCGAGTTCAATCCCCATTTCAGGCAGATCGACCTCCTGAACGAGCTGGCCTTCTTTACCATGGAATTGGAATTCGCTGGACGCAGGGACCTGAGTGACTATTTCATTGCGGGTTATAATGGGCTCTTCCCAGTGATGCGGAATGCGGAGGAGGAAGCCCTCTACCTCTTCTACAAGCTTTACCGGGCCAATGTGCGCGTCAAGGTGAACGCCATCCAATGCCAAGGCGCGGAGTCTGAGGAGGAGAGGCAGGAGCATCTGGCCCTGTTCAAAGCTTACTTTCAGCTTTTCAGCAGCTATAGCTCAAGATTGACTACTTAGAACTTAGCTTCTGCCAAAACCCATTGTCCTTAGGATTGAGGTTTAGATGGCGCTTTTTATCTTCAGGGGCTGTGATGGAATGCGACCTGGAATTAGCATGCGTTCAATATCGAAAGTTAAATGATTTGCCTGCCCAGCTTCCCTAGCCCTAAAGGGTACACCTCCGCATAGAATCAATAGATTTAAATGAAGAATAATCGGCTCGATATATCTGGGATGCATGATGGTGCAAAGCCGGATTTATTCAAGAATGCGGGTCGCTTGAGGGCTTCGATGACGGAACCGGAACTGAAACTCTGGGAATATCTTAAGAAAAAGCCTCATGGATTCAAATTCAGAAGACAACATCCAATCGGGGTA
>JAQCAN010000215.1 GCA_027621335.1 Bacteroidota bacterium | reverse complement strand
AAGCCATTGCTGCTTTTGGATGATATCTTTGACAAGATCGATGACGAAAGGGTCGCTTATCTGGTCAATCTGGTAAGTCAGGACACATTCGGGCAGATCTTCATCACCGATACCAGCCAGGAGCGACTGGACCGCATCCTGAAAGAGTCGAAGGTAGATTACAAACGCATTGCCTTAGGGGTTAAAGAAGAATTCATTGTCAAGAACTAAGAACGATACTACACTGGGTGATGCCATCCTACGCTTTCTCAAGAATAACAAACTCTATGGGCGTTACCTTGAAGAAGAGGTCAGAGCATCTTGGCCTGAAGTCATGGGTGTGGCTATAGCTAGGCACACCAAGGATCTGTATATGGATCACGGGGTGTTGATTGTGAAATTGGACTCGGCCGTCCTTCGCTCAGAATTGGAAATGGGAAAGGAATTAATTGTTAGAAGGCTAAATGAAAGGGTTGGAAATCAGGTTATTAACACCCTTAAGTTCCAATAAATCAGAGTGATTGACTATTAGAAGTGACTTTCCTTCTAATCTTGCGTCTACACCAAAAAAGCAAACCAAAAATGTTAAAAGAATTTAGAAATTTCATAATGACGGGTAACGTCATAGAGTTTGCCGTGGCTGTTATCATGGCAGGTGCAGTGGGTATGGTCGTGAATGGCTTCGTAGCCGATGTTGTAATGCCTATAGTCGGTCACTTCGCAGGTGGATTGGACTTCGCTGATTTGAAGATCATCCTTGATGAGGCAGTCCTTGCAGCAGATGGTTCAGTAACTTCTCCTGAGAATGCCATCCGTTGGGGAGCATGGGTGAACACTATAGTTAATTTGATCATCGTTGGTTTCGTCATGTTCGTTATCGTCAAGGCGTACAACAAAACCAAGAAGCCTCTAGTCGAAGCTGCTCCAGCACCTGCTGGTCCTTCTGAGATCGACCTACTCATCGAGATCCGTGATGCGCTGAGGAAGTGATTCACATAATATTGGAAACAAAAAAGGCCGAATCCACTGATTCGGCCTTTTTTAATCTCCTTCTCTGAACCATATCAGGAATTATCCCCGTCCAGAATTCGTCCCAGACCTCCTAGAATACCGCCTTCTCCTTTCGATGAGCCTCCATTCTTAGGAGCATACATAAGGACGCGATCGGCCAATCTAGAGAAGGGGAGACTCTGTAGGTAGACGGTTCCTGTGCCTCTCAAAGTGGCCAAGAACAATCCTTCTCCTCCGAAAATCATGGATCTGAGGTTGCCCGCACGTTCAATGTTGTAATCTATGCCAGGGCTGAATCCAACGATACAGCCTGTATCCACCCTCAAGGTCTCTCCTTTCAGTTCTTTCTTTACAATAGTTCCACCTGCATGTAGAAAGGCTAACCCATTGCCACGCAGGCGCTGTAAAATGAACCCTTCACCTCCGAAGAATCCAGTGCCAAGTCGCTTTGTGAAAGCGATGCTTACTTCAGTTCCATAGGCGGCACATAGGAAGGCATCCTTTTGGCAGAGGATCTCGCCTCCGATCTCATTAAGATGCAGGGGGACGATTTTCCCTGGGTAGGGCGCTGCGAAACTGACCTCTCTCCTTTGGTTGGATTCGTTGGTGAAATGGGTAAGGAATATACTCTCTCCTGTTAGGACTCGTTTGCCGACATCTAGAAGTTTCCCAAAGACGCCTTGATCAGGTTTGGAACCATCTCCAGTGCGCGAGGCGAAGGTGATGCCATCTTCCATCCAGTTCATTCCGCCTGCCTCAGCAATAACAGTTTCATTGGGGTCTAGTATGATGGCTACGACTTGAAGGTCGTCACCATGTACTTCATAATCCAGTTCATGAGCATTCATTGGTGCATGAAGGGTTTGGATGAATCACATAGGGGCTTCCACAACACCGCAGGCAATGCGAGCACCTGCATTACCAGAGGGCTGGGACGTGCAATCGTCCTCCCCCGCATGGATGATGATTGATTTGCCAACGAGGTCCTTGATGGGATCTCCGCATCCAAGGCACCACAGGTCGGTTTGTATTTTCATGGTCGCATTACCGTTATTGTCTGCTTCGAAATTTCCAATGTCCCCTCTATGAAAAGGAGCAACACCCCATTTCCCATGGTCCTCGTTGGTAGGATTCCAGTGACCTCCTGCTGAGGAACCATCCTCCGCTGAACAATCTCCAAATTCATGGAAGTGGATGGCATGCTTACCTTGGGTCACATTCTCGAATCCAGCCTCCATATGGACGACACCCTCCATCTCTTCGAATTTAACAACTCCTGTCATCTCACTGTTCCCCTTAGGGGTCAGATTTACAGTGATAGTAGGATTTTTGACAGCGGCTGGCGCGTTGGTAGTTTCTTCCATAGCCTCTTTAGACTCTGTCGTTGGCGTCTGAGGTGAGGCGCAAGCGCCTAACGCGAATAGCGCAATCAGTGTGTAGTTTGGAAAGTTCATGTGATAGGTTGTTTGTTTCCTTAAAGGCAAGCGTTCAGGCGTCATTTAGAAGTTCGGCCTCTGCAATACTCTTATACAAGGCGTTCTTTACTTTTTCAGATACCTTGACCAATGGCAAACGCACAGTGTTCTCACAGATATTCAAGTAAGAGAGCACTTCTTTTATTCCAGCTGGATTGCCATCTGCAAAAAGGAGGTCAATGGTCTCCAAGAGCTGTTGGTGAATCCTGAGGGCCGTATTGAAATCACCCCGTGAGGCGCTATGAACAAGGTCTGCAAAGGCACTAGGGAATCCATTTCCGACTACTGAGATGACCCCTTTCGCACCCGCAGCCATCAGGGGCAAGGTGAGGGCATCATCTCCACTCAGCACAGTGAAATCCTCGGGAGCCTTATTGATGAGATTCATGATCTGTGACATATTTCCAGAAGCTTCTTTCACAGCCACAACCTTATTGAACTCTCTGGCAATTCGCAGTGTGGTTTCCTCACTTACATTGGAGGCCGTCCTTCCCGGTACATTGTAAAGGATGATAGGCAGTGGACTGGCTTCATTGAGTGCCTTGTAATGCTGGTAGATGCCTTCTTGCGTAGGCTTGTTGTAGGAAGGGCTGGCCGAAAGGATGGCAGAGATTCCGGACAAATCCCTTTCTTTAAGTTCCTCACATACGGCTCTTGTGTTATTTCCACCAATACCTAGAACTATGGGAAGACGTCCATTGTTCACTTCAACTATGAACTCCTTGGTGGATTGTATCTCCTTAGTGCTCAGTGTCGGTGTTTCTCCAGTGGTCCCATGCACCACCAAATAGTCAACATTGCCCTTGATCAGATGCTCAGTAAGGCGCTGAAGCCCTGCATAGTCCACTTGTCCATTCTTCTGGAACGGAGTGACCATGGCAACGCCAAGTCCGGTTAGGTCAAGCGATTCTCGATTTTTCATGGTTGATCTGACTCAATATGTGAATGATTCTAGAAAGATAAGCATCCAAAGTCGCACCTGGACGTGTGGGCACAATGAGGTCGTAGTCCCCACCATCGGGGGTTCTACCGACTTTGAAACGCGCCAAACTGCGATCAAGTATGTAATTCAATGGCCCGTTTTCCCCTGAACTGATGTCGATAAGGATGTCATAATCTTCTTGGACAAAGGTATCCACTGCAGGACAAGACGGATAGCCGTACCAATTCACGTCTTTCTTGGTGAAATAATCACTGTGTAGAAGATGGGTGTGATAGGAAGGCGCTTCTTTTTCCGGAATATAGGCTAGAGCCAAGGTCTTGCGAGTCCCGAAGTGCGATGTGATCTTCTCCGCAAATTGTTTCACAAGGATATAGGTCGCCTCATCTGTGGAGGTGTATAGGAATGCCACTGAACGCGCGTCATGAAGGTTGATGACCTGTCTCATGCGCGCTGCGGAATGATCCTTCCTCAATCGCTTCTTGGCGAAATATCCCTTTATCCTTTCAACCATGTTCATGGGCTCCATCCAATAAGGTCGATGAAAAGATGTTCGGTAAGGATGGTGATTCCAAGTTCTTGAGCTTTGGCTAATTTGCTAGGTCCCATCTTATCTCCGGCTATCACATAGTCGGTCTTCTTGGAGATGCTGCTCACGTTCTTCCCTCCGTGTTGCTCGATCAGTGCTATTAACTCATCCCTGCTGAATTGGTCAAATACTCCTGAGACCACTAGGTTCTTCCCAGCCAAAGTATCCGAAGTGGGGCCTGTATCTCCTGAATCCTCGACCTCTAACTGCAGTCCAGCGGCTTTTAGTGCCTCCAATAACTCTCTGTTCTTTTCATCCTGCCAGAACTCCAATAGGCTATCCGCTATAACTTCTCCTATTTCGTCAACGGC
>JAQCAN010000214.1 GCA_027621335.1 Bacteroidota bacterium | reverse complement strand
CACAACGGATGCAGACCAAGGAGATGTTATCACCTTGAAATTCTTGGATCAGAACAATCGACTTGAGAAACAGACGGGTTTCATGAACCCCATCCTTCCTGAAGATGTTAAAGATCTTCTGCATTGCGATGTTTTTGTATGTGTGCCCATCACGGACTATGAGATTCCACTGCAGACCTTGAAGTACATTAAAGAGAACAGCAAAGGTCAGATCATCTTCGATGCCCACGGTCCTACGAATACCATCACCATTATGGGGGATCGTATACTCAAGTTCTGGATCGACCGGGATCAGTGGCTTCCATATATCGATGTGCTCAAGATGAATCTGGAGGAATCCAATTGCTGTTGGTTCGATCGAGTATTCCGAGAAGATGCCGTAGTCAGTTTGGAAGAGGATGACACAAGTCATTTGCGTGAATTTGCGGAGCACACCCTAAAACATGGCGTCAAGTCCCTGATTGTCACTTTGGACGCTAAGGGGGGTGCTTTGTTCTTCATGGAAGGAGGAGAGATAATGGAGCAGTTCATCCCCGCGATGAGTGTCAAGAATGTGGTCGACACGACCGGTTGTGGGGATTCATTTGCAGGTGGTCTGGGATTCGGTCTTCTGGAAACCCCTGGTGACTATGTCCGAGCAGCCAAGTATGCCAATGCTTTGGGTGCCCAGCGCACACAGGGTAAAACATTTGAGGTCTTCCTGCCCCGTGAGATAACGGATAAGATGATCATCGAACATTACGGGGATCTATGACTGCTCAACCGTTCTTCACACCTCCAGCTTTCGATGGATAAGACTGCATTCCATTTCCTGCTCAACGGTCAGCAGGTGGATGGATTCACGATTGTCAATAAGAGAGGGATGCGCTGTGATCTCACCAATTATGGGGCAAGAGTAGTGTCGCTTTGGGTTCCGGACCGGAATGGACGCTTTGAGGATGTGGTCTTGGGCTTCGACTCTCTCCAAGAGTATCTGGATACCGATCAAGCCTTTTTTGGAACATTGGTCGGTCGCTATGCCAATCGCATTGCAAAGGCCAAGTTCCACTTGGATGGCCAAGCGTTCGGTCTCGCAGTAAACCATGGTCGGCATCACATTCATGGAGGATCCAAAGGCTTCCATGCCCAAGTCTGGCAAGTCGACCGCCATACTCCGAATAGTATCGACATGTCCTACCGCTCGGTGGATGGAGAAGAAGGTTTCCCTGGGAATCTTGACATTAATGTCTGCTATGAGTTGACAGAGGACAATGGACTTGCTATTAGATATACGGCCACGTGTGATAAGGCCACACCTCTTAATCTCACCAACCATTCCTATTTCAATCTGAATGGGGCCGGCAATCAAAACATCGTGAACCACGAGTTACTGATTCGAGCAGAGGCTTTCACCCAGGTCGATGAGGATCTCATTCCAACAGGGGCAATTCTACCAGTGGAAAAGACGGTATTGGATTTCAGGACGCAAAGACCCATTGCACCACAATTGATCGAGAGTGATCCCTTATTGAGCAACGCTGGAGGATTCGATCATAATTATGTCCTAGAGGGTCAAGGGCTGCGTCAAGTGGCCATCATCCATGCCCCTGCTTCGGGGCGCACCATGGAAGTGCTCACGGACCAACCTGGGCTGCAGTTCTATTCTGGGAATTCACTGGATGGCAGCACCATTGGGAAAGAAGGGAAGGCTTATGGATATCGCTGTGCCTTCTGCCTAGAAACCCAGCATTTTCCTGATAGTCCGAATCACTCAGGCTTCCCTTCGACTATTCTTAGACCTGGCGAGACCTTCTCCTCACAGACCATCTACCGTTTCAGTTCAGAATAAGTAGCTTACCAGAAAGATCAAGGCCATGAAGAAGGTACTCAGAGCGAGTTTCTTCAATTCGGGGTCCAAGGCTTCGTCCTTTTCAGTTCGTCTCACTCTGATGAGGTGGAGGATGAAAAAAGGATAGATGAGCAGATATGACCATTGGATGCCATGAAGATCTGCAGCCCAGCTGAAAACGAGAAGGGCTAGCAGACCTAAAGTGATGATGATGTTATGGTAGCGCCTTGATGCTTCGGCTCCGAGTCTTACAGCCAGTGTATGCTTGCCTGCGCGTTCATCAGGGAT
Organism: Bacteroidota bacterium; assembly: GCA_027621335.1. Classification (GTDB taxonomy): domain Bacteria; phylum Bacteroidota; class Bacteroidia; order Flavobacteriales_D; family JABDKJ01; genus JABDLZ01. Next base: position 2,200 of record JAQCAN010000214.1, on the reverse strand, counting down.
ACGATCGCGCATGTTATTCAAGTTCAACACACCAGCACAAAGCAGACCTATGCTCACGGCAGGTAGGAACTCGAGTAAGGACGGAGGTTCGAGGTCATGCAGTGTGGAACTTCCCAATACGCCTATAATACCGAAGAACAGGAACACAAAGAGGTCTCCTTTGCCCTTGTAGCCATAAGGATTCTTTCCAGCGGTATACTTGATGGCCGCGGCAATGGCCGCGATACCCAGAAGGAGATAGAAGAATCCGGTCAAGTCGAATCGGATACCGCTCAAGAAGAGGGTATAGAGGCCTGCTGAGAAGGAGAGGAGGCTCATAAGGATGATGGCCTTCTTCATCTGCTCATGGCTGATCTCTCCAGATTGGACTGCACGCGCAGGTCCTATGCGTTCTTCATTATCCGCACCATGTTGGGAGTCACCATAGTCATTTGAGAAGTTGGAGAGGATCTGCAAGAGAATGGTCGTGATGCCTGTCCAATAGAGCACCTGAATGTCTAAACCTCCTCTTAGCTGCGCCAAAGCTGCACCCATAAGCATGCTGCTCAAAGAAAGGGGCAGGGTGCGCAGTCGTGCTGCAGATATCCAATGGGAGGGACTAGGCAAGGATCCAGGCTCAGCGAGCAGCCATCAATTGGTCTAGGATCTCCGACTTATCCATGCCTATCCTCAGACCATGAAGGATCTTATTAGTCACTTCTGCACCTTTGCTCTCGGTATACCCCAGTCCTATTGCCACCTTGTTCAAGGTCGCGACTTCTCTTGCATCCAATTCGCCATCGGACATGGCCAGGGTGACCAAAGAGATCATCCTGCTGCACCTCTCTTCTTTCTCATATGGAGGATACATAGGGTAATCCGTTGGATTTTTTCGGATATCAGCTACAATCTCCTCTGGAAGATCCAATTTCTTGGTCATCTTCTTAAGAAGGCGCTCTTCATCCTCGGTCACTTTCCCATCGGACAAGGCGATCATCACTAGATTCCTGAAAGTGCCTTTTTGCTCCTTTCTTTCTCCGCTCTCAAATAAGTCTGCTATTGACATGGGTTTCAACTATGATTTTAATTTTTCTTCGTTCAAGATCTCTTTGGCTCTGGCAATATCCTGAACCTGTCGTTCTGTGATCTCAGGATAACTAAGGTCCATATCCTTCATGGTATGGGTGACGATATCAGAGACCACGGCACGCATGTAGTCTTTGTCATCTGCAGGGATGACGTACCAAGGAGCATTTTCACTAGAGGTCTCTCTGATGGCCTCGGAATAGGCGTCCATATAGTCTTCCCATAGCGCTCGTTCCCCTAGGTCTCCAAGGCTGAACTTCCAATACTTTTCAGGTTTCTCCATCCGTCTTAAGAAACGGGCTTCCTGCTCCTCACGTGACACATTGAGGAAGAATTTGATGATCCGGGTTCCGGTCTCAGCAAGATATCGCTCATAATCATTGATCTGACGAAATCGTGTGGTCCAGAATTCAGGGGTGATGTCCTGCACTGAATGGATGCCAGGTAGATTCTGGTAGGTCACATACTCAGGGTGAACCTTGCATACCAGCACCTCCTCATAATGGGAGCGATTGAAAATTCCTATGCGCCCACGAGATGGCAATTGTCTGTTGACTCTCCATAGAAAGTCATGGGCCAATTCATTGCTGCTCGGTTTTTTGAAGCTGCTGACCAGAAAACCTTGAGGATTCATACCCGAGAAGACAGCGCGTATGGTACTGTCCTTACCGGCTGCATCCATGGCTTGGAAGACGATGAGCAAGCTCTGTCTAGATTGGCCGTAAAGCTTCTCCTGAAGCTTGTTCAAGGTCTTCTTATTCTTTGATAAGATGTCCTCACACTCATGGGTGCTCATGGCCACATGGCTATCGAACGCTCTCACATCCAACTTCTCCAGCTTAGATCCTATCTTATATTCTTCGAACAATGAGTCAAGAAATTTCTTGGGCCAAAATAGTAATTTCAGACCCAAGGATTTCATCTTCATATGTCGCTTTTTCCTTTGCTTTTCAGTCTGTTCGAAGTCCCCTGGTATATATGGATATTGGTGGGGCTGATTGTGGTGGCGGTAAGGGATGTCTTTTTCAATAGGCATCACACCATCTCCCATAATTTTCCCGTTGTGGGGCACATACGTTATGCCCTGGAGAACATAGGTCCTGAGCTTCGTCAATACATAGTGGCCAATAATCGC
>JAQCAN010000213.1 GCA_027621335.1 Bacteroidota bacterium | reverse complement strand
ATATCTGCGGATTGAAGGTCCAAATGAAGAATCTCGGCATTTGCCCCCCATGTGACTACAACCAACTCTTGACCGGCAGCGTCAAAGTCAATACCATTGGGAGCTCTTCCGAGGCTCTTGAACAATGAGATAGAATAATCCGGTTCTTCTATTTTACTAATCTTGAAAATAACCCGCTTCGTGAAATCAGTCACGTAGACGTGACCTTCCTTGTCAGTACAGATCCCATTGAGGAAGACAGCCCCAGGAAGCTCATGCACGATGAGCATCTTACCTGTGAATCTATCTGAAACGAAAATGCGGTTCTTATAACAAGATAGGAGCAGGTCCGAACCATAGAAAGTCAGTCCATGTGATCCTTTGACTTCCTTGGAGAACAGAACCATGTTACCGTTCTTCTCAACTACCTGGATATCCCCTGTTGCAGCATTGGAAACTAGGAAATGGTTACCCCGCCCATCCCATAGAATGGATTCAGGCGAGCTGAGGGACTGCGCCATTCCAGCTCCATTGAGGAACAGGAGAAGGTGTGAAAGGATAAGTATGCGGTTCATCTAGGGAGGCTAAAGATACACTTTGAGTGCATCAAACTAGTTTTCATCCCGTAAAAAGGGAGTCCATTAATACCCCATCTTTGCAGTTCTGATGCCCTTAACTGGCATCTCTCCATAGCGTGAACTACCTTTCAGTAGAGCAATTAAGTAAGTCCTTCGGAGCCAAGCAGGTTTTCGATGGTCTCAATTTCGGTATTGAGAAAGGAGAAAAAGTTGGCCTTATCGCTAGGAATGGTACTGGCAAGAGCACCTTGCTCCGATGCTTGACCGGACAGGATAGCCCAGATGCGGGCATCATCACCTTCAGGAATGGCCTCACCTTGGGCTATTTGGCCCAGAAGCAGAACTTCAATCCCGAACTGACGGTTCTTGAGACTGTTTTCGCTGGAGATTCTGAGCAGATGCAAGCCATACGCGCCTATGAATTGGCCTTGGAAGGAAGCCATGAAGATGAGACCTTCTATACCGCCTTGAATGACATGGAGCGCACCCAAGCTTGGTCCTATGAATCCAATGCCAAGGAGATTCTCCATAGACTGGGTTTGGAAGATATGAGCAAAAAGATGAGGCTCCTATCAGGTGGACAACAGAAACGGCTCAGCTTGGCTCTTGAGTTGCTCAAGTCGCCAGACCTGCTCATTCTGGATGAGCCCACAAACCATTTGGACCTTCAGATGACCGAGTGGTTGGAGGATTGGCTTCTCAACAGCACCGCCACCCTTCTCATGGTCACCCATGACCGATTCTTCTTGGACAATGTCTGCGACACCATCCTTGAATTGGAAGATGGTCAACTTTTCAAGCATAAAGGGAACTACAGCTACTATCTGGAGAAGAAACAGGAACGCGAGGAGAATCAAGCGACTGTCGTAAGCAAGGCAAAGAGTGCCATGAGAAAGGAGTTGGAATGGATCCGCAGACAGCCAAAGGCCAGAGGTACCAAGGCCAAATACAGGGTCCAAGCCTTTGAAGATCTCAAGGAAACCGCGAGCAAGCGCTTGAATGATGATGAGATCAGTTTGGAGATCAACATCCCAAGAATGGGGTCCAAGGTGGTTGAACTTCACAAGGTGAGCAAGGGATTCGATGGGAAGACTCTGATAAAAGACCTCTCCTATACCTTCCTTAGGCATGAGAAAGTAGGTGTGATAGGACCGAACGGCACAGGCAAATCCACCCTCCTCAACCTCATCACTGGAAGCCTCAGCCCTGACAAGGGAAAGGTGGTAGTGGGTGATACGGTCGTGTTCGGATATTTCACACAGCAGGGCATTCAGTTCAAAGAAGGTCAACGCGTCATTGATACGGTGAAGGATATCGCTGAGGTGATTCCCCTCACCAAAGGACAGAAGATCACAGCCAGCCAGTTATTAGAGCGTTTCCTATTCACCAAGGACATGCACTACAATTTGGTGGATAGCCTCAGTGGAGGAGAACAGCGAAGACTTCACCTCTTGAAGGTGCTCATGAACAATCCCAATTTCCTCATCTTGGATGAGCCTACCAATGATCTGGATGTGTTCACCTTGCAGATTCTTGAGGAATATCTGATGGACTTCCCTGGTGTGGTCCTTATTGTTTCCCATGACCGCCATTTCATGGATAAGCTCGTGGACCACTGCTTCGTGTTCGAAGGAGAAGGTACCATGCGCGACTTCCCAGGAAACTATACTCAGTACCGCTTGAGAGCTGCTATGGAAGAGAAAGCGAAGAAAGAGAATAAGAGGACGAGCCCCGTTGAAAAAGCCGTTCATTCCAGTGGGGAGAAGACCAAACTCACCTATGCTGAACGCATGGAGTTCGATGGGCTGGACGGTGAAATCGATACGCTGGAGAACAAGCTGAAAACCCTATCCCACAATTTAACACAGTCCAATACCACGGATGAACTCTTATCCATCACTGAGAAGATAGGTGAAGTCCAAAAAGAGTTGGAGACCAAGACCCAACGGTGGATGTACCTTGCTGAATTCGAAATGTGACCCTTTTGGCTCTGCCGATGTTATCTTTGACATATGAAACACTTCCTTGCCTTCTTCTTCGGATGTCTTCTCCTCATTTCCTCTTCATGCTCCCTGTCATGTGTTGAAGGCATTGGAGAAATAGAGACCATCGAACTCGATCTTGATGTCTTTGAAGGCATCACACAAGAAAGTGCTGTGCCGATAACGGTGAGCTTCGGACTCAATCAGAAAGTCGAAGTAGAAGGCCAACGCAACCTCATCGACCTTTTATCAAGCGAAGTAAGCGGGGGGTGTTGGAACATCTCGTTCAGGGAACATGTATGTGCTGATGACATGAATATCCATATCACCCTACCCGTATTAAATCAGATGAATATCTATGGATCAGGAGATATCAATGGCACCACCCCTTTCAGAGCAGAAAAATTCGAGTTGAAGCAGAGAGGAAGTGGTAATGTGACCCTGGATCTTAACTCGGACAAGCTTGAAGTCGATATGGAGGGCAGCGGAGAGGTCACCCTAACTGGACTGACCGGAGATATGAAAATCGATTTAGAGGGCAGTGGAAGCCTTGAAGCATCTGACTTGAAGGCCATGAGCGCTAAAGTCCATAGTGATGGAAGTGGCGCAGTTCGAATCTATGTTACAGAAGAATTGAAAATGGATTTGAACGGAAGTGGCAATATCATCTACAAAGGCAATCCAGCAGACCTGGAAATGAGCCGAAGTGGATCAGGAGAGGCCAAGGCTGAATAGGCTTCAAAAACGTTTTGCCTTGATGACGATCTCTGTCATCCCATTGACTTCGAAGAGCATCTCTTTGACAGAGGGAAGTCCCAATACGATACGCGCGTTATTACTGACCCCGAAGGACTCTTTTGGAATCCCGGCCCAATTGGTGTCCATAGTCCCATTGTTATTGGCATCATGGAAGAATTTCAATGCATAATGACCAGGCTTGAGTGCATCCACATTGAGAGTTTCGGTAGTATCATCCACTGGAATCCAATATTCCCCTACCTGATTTCCATCGGCATCCAACAACACTATGGCCAACTTACCTGTGGTCTCGATCAGGCCTTCGAACTTGACCTTGATACTCCCCATCGGCTCGAGAACCAAAGGACTATAACCTAATAAGGCAACGATGACATTCAAGATGAATATTCTCATGTGGCAAATTTGCGTTTTACTTGGTTCCCAACAAAGGCTGTGCACCTATCTTTGAGAACTATGAGCACACCCAAGCAAGACATCGAATTTAACAAGAACGATGACCACATGCGCCTATTGCTTTCAAAACTGGATCGCGCATTAGTAAAGGTCTATGAAGGAGGGGGTAAAAAACGCATTGAAAAGCACCATAGCAAAGGAAAACTAACGGCACGAGAACGTATCGAAGAACTCTTGGACAAAGATAGTCTGCGTATCGAGATTGGTGCTTTTGCTGGACATGGCATGTATCTGGAACATGGTGGTTGCCCCGCTGGTGGAGTAGTGGTGGTCATTGGATATATCACTGGTCGTCAATGTATCGTTGTGGCAAATGACGCTACCGTGAAAGCTGGCGCATGGTTCCCCATCACTGGAAAGAAGAATCTGAGGGCGCAGGAGATCGCCATGGAGAACCGAATCCCCATCATCTATCTGGTAGATAGCGCAGGAGTGTATCTTCCGATGCAAGATGAGATCTTCCCAGATAAAGAGCATTTCGGGCGCATCTTCAGGAACAATGCCGTGATGTCCTCCAGAGGAATTCCCCAGATCAGTGCGGTGATGGGAAGCTGTGTGGCTGGAGGTGCCTACCTACCGATCATGAGCGATGAGGCCTTGATTGTAGAAGGTACCGGGACCATCTTCTTAGCTCGCTCC
>JAQCAN010000212.1 GCA_027621335.1 Bacteroidota bacterium | reverse complement strand
GAACTCATCAGTACGGCCCCAGCCGACATGTATGCTGCTCTTGGTAAGAACGACCAGAAGATCTACGTGATACCAAGCATGGATATGGTCGTGGTGAGAACGGGTGACCCTGGCCAAGAGATACAGCTAGGCCCTAGCGGATATGACACCGATCTATGGGCTTATATCTCCGATCTAGCGTGTGAGCCATTGGGCATTGTTGATTACAATACCACATCTTCAACTGTCTATCCGAACCCCGCTAAGGACGTGCTGATAATCCGCAAAGCACATTCCCTTAGGGAGTGGAGCATACGCGATCATACTGGCCGAGTTGTTTTAAATGGCTCCGTGGTCCAAGTGGCCGATCCAAATCCAACAATAGACATCTCCTATCTTTCTCCGGGTTCATATCTACTCGTTGTCCATGGAAGTGATGGGACAGAGTCATTTCATTTCTTTAAGGAATAAATTGAACCGATAGAACACCTTTCCAAAACGTGTTTCCGTTGTTCATCATGGTGCTTCCAAAAAAATCGATCATTGCGTGGGCTCTTCTGTCACTTACTTGGTGTCTCCCTGGTCTTGGACAGTACGAGTTCACTTCACTCAGTCCGCTTCCTGAGCCTGGCCGGGATGACGCCTGCATATTCGCTTTTGAGGATTATCTATATGTCACTGGGGGAGGGGGAGATGGGTTCTTCCTCCAAGGTGATCTTTGGCGGTATCACCTGCTCAGCGACACTTGGGATGAATTAGGTGGCTTTCCAGGTGCTCCTAGACAATATTCATATGTTGGTGTGATAGAAGACACCGCATATCTCATAGGGGGACTGACTAAGGCGGGTGTTCCTTTGAATGAGTTATGGTCCTATCAGATTGTCTCGGACTCCTGGTCACAGCTGGACTCCCTTCCTGCTGCAGGTCGATATAAAGGCGTAGGATTCACCTATGAGAACCGACTATATTATGGCACCGGCAGGGGTGATGACTCTAGCTTCTCAGACTTCTGGGTCTATGACCCTCTATCAGCAACATGGACTGAGCTGCCATCACTTCCTAGCGGCCCGAGGAATGAAGCCTGCTTATTCGTAATCGGGGACAAGGCCTATATCGCAGGAGGTCTGACTCTGGACTCACCCTATCTCAGCGAAGTATGGGCACTAGACATAAAGAACATGTCGTGGGAGAGAACCACAGATCTACCTCATCCCCTCGCGTGGGCAGAAGCAGCCTGCAATCAGAATGGATCTTGTGCCATTTGGGATGGTAAGTATAGCACTGAATCTATGGCCGGAGAAGTTTTGATAGTCAATACCATCACTATAAACGGAGAAACGGATCTCATGTTCCAAACGTTAAATTATTCAGGTCCAAGTCTTAGGAATTCCTCCGTCTGTGCTTTAGGAGGTTGGATCTTTCGTTTCGGAGGAAAAGACTCCTTGAACAACAAATCTAGTGCCCTTACAAAGCTAGGGTTTCAGAAGAGTTCGAATACTTTGATATACCCGAACCCGTCATATGACAGGGTGCATATACAAGCTCCCGAGCCATGGTCATCATTAAAGATAGCCGATCTTCAAAGTAGAAATCTCCATGAAGTAGTATTCGGACGCGAAAATCGCCTGCAAGTGCTCGATATCGGCCATCTACTGAATGAAACTGGCTGTTACATGTTACTGATCGATGGAAGGGAAGCAAAGCGGCTGATCTATATTCAAGATGGCCCTTGAATGAGGATTCGGATATTCATCACCGCGAACACCTTCAATGGCTATTGCAGAGGGCTAGACAAGGCAAATCGGATAGCCTGATCGTAGACACCTTTCCTCAGTCGATTCATGCCGTACTTTCATGCACTCTAAGTCTATGGATCGAATCAAATACTTCCCCTTCTACCTTTTCTCCCTTCTACCATTTTGGGTCATCTACCTCTTATCCGATCTGACCTGTTTCGTCCTATATCGTCTTGTAAGATACAGACGAGCGGTGGTGAGGACAAACCTGCGTCTCTCCTTTCCAGAAAAAGACATGGCAGAGGTGGCCCTCATTGAGAAAGCGTTCTACGGTCACTTCTGCGATCAGATGTTCGAGTCCATGAAGGTCTTGACCATCTCTGAGAAGGTTGCGAAAAGGCGATTTACCATTAAGAATCCCGAATTGGTCCATCACTATTATCAGCAGGGGCGAAGCATCATCCTGTACTCCGGCCATTTTGGGAATTGGGAATGGACCTCCTTTCTACCGCTCCATTTCTCACATCAACTCACGGCTTTCTACAAGCCGTTGTCCAATCGCTATTATGACGGCCTTATCAAACGCATTCGGGAACGCTTTGGACTAATCTGCTTAACGTCCAATAAGGGCTACAAATCCTTGTCCCAATTCAAACAGGATCAGGTGCTCACGATGAGCCTGCTACTCAGCGACCAGAGTCCTGGAAAAGACGCGCCAAAGGAGTGGGTCAACTTCCTCAATCAGGAGACCGCATTCGTTCTAGGAGCGCACCACATCGCGAAAAAATTGGATCAAGTTCTGTTCTTTCCATCCTTCAGAAAGCCTCGAAGAGGATACTATGAACTGGAATTCATCCCTATCACAGATACCCCCAAAACACTTGAGACCAGACAGGTGGTCTCAACTTATGCCAAAGTTCTGGAAGGAGCAATAAGGACCTCTCCTTCCCTTTGGTTATGGAGCCATAGACGATGGAAGCTTACTCTCGAAGGTTGATTCCCGTTTCGAACAGCCACGCTATTCGCGACTTGGAATCAGATTCAGACCTTTTCTGCGTTCTCTGATATCGATCCACTTTCGGTTTTTTGAACTTTGAGTGGTCACGGCCTGTTGAAAAAACCCCTTTTGCGGGGAGGTCAACACGGTCTCAAAGCTCTTAGATTCATGCCTATATGTGTACAATAAGTTATCATCTCACCGGTACAGGTTTCATCCTGACACAGAACCGTGATGAATCCCCCTTGCGGAATACGCAGGAGATGCATTCTGAAGGCTCAGTGTATTACCCGATCGATCCTGTCTCCAAAGGGACTTGGATCGCGCTTCATGAAAAAGGTATGGTCTGCTCGCTGATGAATTGGACCCCTCACCCGGCCTTGTTTCCCAAAGTACCTGAGCTTAGTCGAGGGACCCTGATTCCAACCCTCATGGAAGAGACCAATCCATTGGATGCTCTGATTTCGAAACCTCTGGATGCTTACGCTTCTTTCAAGCTCATCCTAGCCTCCAAGGGGAAGCTGTCTTCATTCATTTGGGACGGAGCCACAAAAAAAATCGAAGAGCTGGACCCTGGTGCACCCCATCTATGGTCCAGTGCAAGTTTATACCCGAGAGAATGGCAAGAGAAGCGGAAGGAGTGGTTCAAGGACTGGTTAAGGGGCCGTGAATCGGTCAACACAAGTGAGGTGCGTTGGTTTCATAACCATGGCGGCATTGGAAATCGGTTTTATGATCTGGTGATGGATCGCGGTGAAGTGAAGACGACCAGTATTACCCAGGTCAGCGTTGAGGAATCACGAGCGCGAATACGCTTTAAGGACCTTTCCACTTGTCTGGTCGAAGAACACTGGATGACACTTCAAAAGCAACCTAGTATGAGCTCTCTGCAATGAGTGCCTATACCTGCTGATCCAAGTCTTCATAACGGTACCACCCTTCCCTTAAGCGAAGGGTTTCTTCCTTGATCCAGGTTTTGCATTGCTCATAGAGCACCTCCGGATCTTTTCCTTTCATGGCCTTGCCATAGGATACACGCATTTCTATTCTTCGCCTTCCAAAACGCTTGAAGAAATGCTGGACGAAGGTCTCCCCTCCTGCCCAAGCGTCCAAAGGGCTTTGGTATTCTACCACTACCGGATAAATGAGGTAATCATTCACGGCCGCATCCTTGAACATGCCTTTCTTGGGATTCAGGAGTTCGGGGCCTCTATAAGTCGTGCCTTCAGGATAATTGATGATCGAGTAACCCTCCTTGAGTTTTCTGTTCATCTGATTGCGTGCTCTGAGCCGCCCCTCAGCCGTCTTGCGGTCTACGAAGATGATTCCTGATAGGCGCACCCCCAGTCCAATAACTGGCCAATCTGCTATTTCGGCTTTACCCACCGGAATAGCCTTTAGCTCCATCAATAATGGTGCGGGGTCGAAATAACTTCGATGGTTACAGAGCAGTAAGCCTGGTTCGGTAGGAAGTTCCCCATAAGTCGTGATGCGAACACCGAAAAAGGGAATGAGCCAATTCAAGAGCTTCTTCCGGTATTTCAACGCACGGTCTAGATCCAGGCCTTTGATCTTCATCATAAACCAAATCTTCAACATCATCCACCCTCCAGAAATGAAGAAGACAAGAGCTCTGAAAGTGCCGCGTAAATAAATCAAAGCAACTGGTTCTATGAGCTTAATCCTCC
>JAQCAN010000211.1 GCA_027621335.1 Bacteroidota bacterium | reverse complement strand
AGCAAGCTCTTTCCTAAATCACCCACCTTTGGCAGATACCACTTGGGCCATTTGAGCAAGGATGAGGACCATGAGATCGAGATTCTATCAGGAGCCTTCATGATGCTCAGGAAATCCGCCTTGGATGAAGTCGGCCTGTTGGATGAGGACTTCTTCATGTATGGAGAGGACATCGATCTTTCCTACAGGCTGATAAAAGGTGGGTATACAAACCATTATCTCTCCCGCGCAAGAATCATCCACTACAAAGGAGAGAGCACCAAGAAAACCAGCGTGAACTATGTGATGGTCTTCTACAATGCCATGAGGATCTTCGCCAGAAAGCATTTCTCAGAGCAGAACGCAAGCATATTCAACCGACTTATCGAATTGGCCATCTATGCGCGGGCCGGCCTGTCGCTATTGAAGCGCTTCATACTATCCATTGCGCATCCTTTATTGGACTTTGTGCTGATATGGCTTGGGCTGCATGTTATCAGAATGGTGTATGAATCCTATACTGGCATCCTTCTTCCGGCCTCCACCTATGAGTATGCCTTTCCAATCTACAGTTTCATATGGGTATTCATGGCATACTTAAGTAATTCTTACGAGCATCCATTCCTACTTCACAGGTCTATCAGAGGAGTGCTCTATGGAACGGGGATTCTTCTCATCCTCTATAGCCTTGTTCCAGAAGACCTGAGATTCTCCAGAGCCATCATACTCTTTGGTGCGGTAATGACTTTCCTGGTGCTTATCTTGAGTCGAGAAATCATCAAAAGACTCATCCCGGACACCCATCAAGCCGATGGAAAAGACCGCAGATTTGCTGTTATCGGGGCGGATGAAGAGTTCCTTCGGATCTCAAGTCTCATGAAGAGCATGGGCATAGAATCGGAGCGCATTCTTCATATCCAGGCCAATGACATTAGGGAACGTGGCAAGACTTATCTGAATGATCTTGCACAGATCAAGCGTCTGGATGAGGTGGTATTCTGTGCCAAGGATATCTCCGCCCAGGACATCATGACCCAGATGGCCTTATTGGATGGACGCAGATTGGATTTCAAGATCGCTCCTCCCGAGAGCATGTTCATTATAGGCAGCAACAGCAAGGATAGTAGCGGAGACCTCTTAGGAGTTGAGATGAATGCCATCAATAAATCCGTGAACAGGAGAAACAAGAGGCTCTTGGACATCTCGGTATCCTTGATTGTTCTTTTCTTATCGCCTCTTCTCATTTGGTTCCAACGTTCAGGACGCAAGGTGATACAGAACAGCATTAAGGTCATTGAAGGCAAGTGCTCTTGGATAGGCTATGATACGTCCGTCATCCAAGAACAGCGTCTCCCAAAGATCCGCCATGGCATCATTCCTGTGAGCTTGCATGAACCCACGGACAGAGAGTCTAAAAAAAGGAGCAATATGCTCTATGCCAAAGACTATGAGACATGGAAAGACCTAAGGTTGATCACTGAGAACTGGCGCAAACTGGGCATGTGAGCGAGTTGGGGATCAGATGAGACCATTTAGCCGTGAAGACAGACATTAAGTATATTTTTGTGCGGGCTTAGAACAAACATCAACAGCTGAAATGGCGAGAATTGAACTCATCCTTCCAAAAATGGGAGAAAGTGTAGCCGAGGCTACCATTACTGCATGGCTTAAACAGGTCGGAGACCATATAGAAGCCGATGAGGCGGTGCTTGAGATTGCCACTGACAAGGTGGATAGCGAAGTTCCAGCCCCTGAGGAAGGCACACTTTCTGAGATTCTTTTCCAAGAAGGCGATGTGGTGAAGGTGGGTGCTGTGATTGCGGTCATGGAGACGAATGCCTCTGCTGAAAACCCAACCAAGGTCAGCACACCAGCAGCGAGTAAACCGATTACCAATGGTCAGATGAGCATTCCAAGTCAGGCCTCCGTGAAAGCAGAAACTCCGGTCATGGCGGAAGCCATTCATGGAGACCGTTTCTACTCCCCTTTGGTAAGGAGCATCGCTCGAGAGGAGTCTATCAGCGAGGCCGAATTGGCCACCATTTCTGGCACAGGTAAGGAAGGTCGTGTGACCAAGAAGGACATCCTAGCCTATATCCCGTCTCGGACGACCGAGACTACAACAGTGGCCTCATCAGTTAACGCTGAGCCTAAGCCACAGGCCGCTTCTGGGCCTGTCTCTGCTCCTTCAAAGCCTATTTCCAAGCCTGCTGTAAGCCTTAACAGTGGCGATGAGATCATAGAGATGGACCGCATGAGGAAGCTCATCGCGGACCATATGGTGATGTCCAAGAGCGTTTCTCCTCATGTCACATCCTACGTAGAAGCAGATGTGACCAACTTAGTGGAATGGAGGAATAAGAAGAAGAAAGCCTTTGAAGATCGTGAAGGCGAGAAATTAACCTTCACCCCTATCTTCATCGAAGCAGTAGTCAAAGCCATCAAGGATTACCCTATGGTGAATATCTCGGTGGATGGAACAAACATCATAAAGAGAAAGAACATCAACATCGGAATGGCCACCGCCCTTCCTTCTGGCAACCTCATTGTTCCTGTGATCAAGGACGCAGATATGCTGAACATGACTGGATTGGCTAAGAAAGTCAATGATTTGGCCGACCGTGCCCGTCAGAATAAACTCAGTCCAGATGACGTCCAAGGGGGCACCTACACCATCACCAATGTCGGGACCTTCGGGAATGTAATGGGAACACCCATCATCAACCAACCCCAATGTGCCATCTTGGCGGTAGGCGCCATTCGAAAGAAACCGGCCGTGATAGAGACGCCACAAGGCGACTTCATCGGCATACGCCACATGATGTTCCTTTCCCATGCGTATGACCATAGGGTTATCGATGGGGCGTTGGGAGGGAGTTTTGTTAGAAGAGTTGCTGATTACTTGGAATCCTTCGACCCCAATAGGGAACTATAAGTGCGTATATTTCGCAGATACTGAACACTCGTAAACCAATGAGATTCACACTTATTCTGCTTTCGTGCATCATCACATTATCAGCTGGAGCTCAGCGCGATGGCGGTCATGGTAAATTCAGGGAAGATTTCACCGAAGCCAATCTCCTTATGGAAGAAGGGTACTATAACCAGGCCTTGGAACTTTGGCTCCAATTGTACAATGAGGATCCTTCCAATGCAAACTTGAATTACAAGATAGGTCTCTGTTATCTCAAATCGGTGAATGAGAAGGACAAGGCGCTTGATTACCTAGAATACGCTGAACGCGCGAGGACCGCAGATTATTCCTCGTTCAATATCAGCGATTATGACCCTTACGATTCTAGGGAGAGGAATGCCCCCAAAGAAACAGGCTATTATCTAGCTGAAGCTTATCTGTTGAACTATGAGCTGGACAAGGCCCACCTGGGTTTCATGTCTGCCGCGGAGGGCCTCGGAAAACGCCATCAGCTGTATGAGCCTTCTAAGCGCGGATTAGAAGTAACCAAGAATGCGAAGAAGCAGTTGTCCAATCCGAGAATGGATATCACTATCATCAATATGGGTCCTGTCATCAATGATGAGTACAATGACTTCAGTCCCGTGATATCAGTGGACGAGAATGCCCTCTTCTTCACATCCAGGAGGCTGCGATCGGACAGCACTAATGCCAATTTGGTAGATGATCGCGATGGTCAGTATTACGAGGACATCTATGTCTCCTACCGCAATAGGAATGGAGAGTGGCAAGATCCTGAGCTATTGAGTATCAATGAGCCTAGCCAGCACTCTGCCACCATCAATGTTTCCATTGACGGACAAGAACTATACATCTACAAGGACAATGATGGAGGTGGGGACATCTACCAGAGTGCCTTGGTCGGTGAAACTTGGTCTTATCCTGAAAAGCTCAGCAGTGATATCAACAGCAGCTATTGGGAGACCCACAGCGCTAAATCCGCGGACGGAAACACGCTTTACTTTGTGAGCGACCGCCCAGGCGGCTATGGTGGAAGGGATATCTACCGATGCGTGAAGCTTCCCAATGGACAGTGGAGCAAAGCCCTTAACCTTGGTCCTAAAGTCAACACACAATATGATGATGATGCGCCCTTCATCCATCCAGATGGAAAGACCCTTTATTTCGCCTCCAAAGGACATAATAGCATGGGGGGATTCGACATCTTCAATACGCAGATAGATAGCCGGGGAGATTGGTCAGTTCCTGAGAATATCGGCTATCCCATCAATACAGTAGATGATGACGTTTTCTACGTCACCTCGGCCGACAGCAGACGCGCTTACTTCTCTTCTGATCGAGAAGGCGGATATGGAAGGAAGGATATCTACATGGTTGAGCTTCCTGTGCCAGAGGACGTCAACAGTTTAGCTGTCTTGAAAGGATTTGTTATACCAACTGAGGGGCAGTCCATTCCCGCAAATACCATGGTCACCATCACAGGCAATGAGACTGG
>JAQCAN010000210.1 GCA_027621335.1 Bacteroidota bacterium | reverse complement strand
GATGGTCGAACAGGAGATCACCCGCAACAGTTGTGCGTCCACTACCTACACCATGCCATGGTCTATCGTCCCTAGATGTTGGACTTCAGCGTCCAATCCGTCATGGCGCTCCATCAGGTATGTCTTAGCCAGATCTGAAATGGGGTAGAGCTTCTGAAGTCCTTTGATCTGAATATCTCTGTAAAGATGTTCACCATACAATTGGCGTTCATCATAGACATCGAATCCATGAGCCCGAGCCTGATACTTGAACCTTGGGTCTTCCGCATGGACCAGTCCTAGGACCGTGGCCCAATCAGATAACCAATAGCTGTAATGAACGGAATCCACTGAACTCCTCGATTCCTTCAAGGCATCAGCCATGGAAAGCAATCGTCCTGCATGTGCTAATTCATACCGCCAATTCTTCCTAAAGCTTGACTTGCTCAAATAAGGCAGAATCATGCGGAGCCGTTTCGGGAAAGAGATGGTCCGGCTGGGTTCAATGAACTTTACAAAAACATTATCGGGTACTTTCCTTGGCACTTCCTTTGAGAAATTCCATGGGTGAATGAGGACGTTTTCGAATCGCCTGGCCAGGTAATGAAGTTCATTCTCTATGAATCCCTCTCCCTGACCGAAGGGGTAGGACAGGGTATAGAGGTGCAGAATCCTGCTCATCTCCCTTTTCGTATGAGATGGGCATTCAAGGCAATCCACATCCTGGTAGCCTCTTGATCCGTCCATTGGCCTGAAGCCTGAAGGCTCTTCATCTGATCCAGTTCCTTTGCTTCCAATAAGGCATTATCTCTGAATCCGCTGCTCTCTAACTCATCCCCCAAAAACTCCTTCAAGGCTCCTCCAAACCACTCCTTGGTCGGAGCTGCAAGACCTACTTTGAAGGTCCTTGTGCGAATGGATTCAGGCATGATCTCCTTCATCGCATCTCTCAGAATTCTCTTGGTGTATCCTCCGCCCAGTTTACTCGAATAAGGAAGAGAGAAGACCAATTCCACCATACGGTAATCCATGAACGGCATTCTTATTTCCACACTGTTCATCATGGATGCGAGGTCATAGTTGCGCAGCAACGATGGTAAGGTGCGAATGAAGAATTCGTGATGAACCATGTGCTCGAAGGTATCCATATGACTAAAATCATGGGCATCCCTGCTCATCGAAGGAATCATGTCAGTGATGCCGCGCTCTACTTTCCCCCTATCCGAACTAAATAGCTGTTTCACCTTGTGAGAGAGGCTTCCCCTTTGCTTGAAAGCCGATTCGATATCATTCAATAGAGCAACGCGTTTCTCTTCCCTTTGCTCGGGAGCGTACATTCCCAAAAGCACTTCCATTGTGCCCAAGGTGTCCTCCTTCTTCCCGTGCCACTTATGGAAATCCATGCCTTTATAGACCATGTCTCGATATCCGTACAGCATCTCATCCACTCCATGACCATCCAATGATACAGTCACTCCAGCCTCATTCATTGCCTCATACACTCCAGTCAAGGCCAGAATAGGAGTTGAACTCACCGAGTGAAAAGCATGTGTGGATCGGATAATCCTCTCTGGTAGCGATGACAAGTTCTGCTCGACATAGAGTGCATGACCTCCTGTATGCGCCACGGCCTGCTCTGCGTAGGGGCGTTCATCTTTATCCGTGCCTGGAAAAACGGCCACAAAAGCTTTCTGCCAATCCTCAGGGGAACGATGGGGGGTACCTTCCTGCATGATGGAATGGATCATGGAATAGACTGCAGTACTGTCCACTCCTCCACTTAAAGCCGTAGCCAGGGTCACATCACTGCGCATCCTGAGTTTGCAGGCTTCCTTGAAAAGCGACCTGAACTGCTCTACTTGGTCTTCATAGGTCTTAGGGACAGCTATCGTGCTATGTAAGATATTATACCAACGTTTCTGTTCAGCCCGTTCATTCCCTCTGATGCGAATGTAATGGCCCGGTAACAGCTGTTTCAGTCCAGAATAAATGGTGTGCCCCTTCCCTTCCAATGCATAAGGATCCGCCATACAGAGATGAAGCAATTGCTCATCGATATCCAACTGGAAATCATCTAGATGATCGAAGGCCTTAGTCTCACTGGCCCATGCGAGAAGGCCTTCATCTGCCCAATAGTAAAGCGGTTTTATCCCGAAGCGATCTCTGCAAAGCAGGAGCTCCTGTGTGCTCTCATTCCAAATGGCCATCGCCCACATGCCATTGAACTTATGGAAAGCGTCCATGCCCCATTCGGCATAGGCTGCCAAGATGACTTCCGTATCGGATTCAGTATTGAAGTTGTGCCCCAATCCATTCAACTCGTCTTTTAGCTCAAGGAAATTGAATACCTCCCCGTTATAGCTGATGTGTAGACCTGTTCCTTGAACCGTCATCGGTTGAGCCGCCTTCAAGCTGATATCCAAGATACTCAGCCTGCGGTGCCCAAGACCCAAACAGCTATCGAAGACCTCATAGCCTGAACCATTAGGCCCTCTGTGCTGCAGTGAATCGGTGAAACGGACGAGCGTCTCTCGATTCAAGGTATCCCCATCTCGTTTCCATATTCCTGCTATTCCACACATGGCTGCAAAAATGATGGTTTTAAGTCGATTCAGGGCAGTAGATCGAAGGCCATCTCAAGAAAAGAGCTGATAGACACCCAGACTCACCAAGTAGGCAATACCTGTCATACCTACGAACTGGCCAATGGTGATCCACCATGACCCGGTCTCACGCCTAACGATGGCCAAGGTACTCATACACTGCAGGGCGAACACGTAAAACAGCACCAAGGACAAGGAACGAAGAGGTGTATAGAAAGGTTCCCCTGTGATCCGATCGCGCTCCTTCCGCATCCTGGAGATGATACGCGCATCGTCATCCGCGGATCCCGCTGCATAGATGGTGGCCATAGTGCTCACAAAGACTTCTCTTGCTGCAAATGAGGTGATCAGTGCAATTGCAATTTTCCAGTCAAAGCCCAATGGGGCTATACTCGGTTCTATGAACTTTCCGAGGTGTCCCACATAACTCGCCTCTAAACGCCTTGCTGCCACCTCATCTGCTGCAAGGCTCTCTTCCAGATTCCCCTCTTGGATATCTTGACTCACAGAAAGTTCCGCTTGATGCATCGCATTGTAAGGACCATAGCTGGACAAGGCCCATAAGATCACAGAGATGACGAGTATGACTTTCCCCGCTTCGACCACGAAGACCTTTGATTTCTCATAGACCGTGATCAATACATTCCTGATTTGCGGTGGCTGATAGGCTGGCAGTTCCAACATGAGGAAAGAACTCTCCTTGTTCTTGATGAATCTGCTCATGATGTAAGCAGCGAACAGTGCTGTGAACGCCCCCAACATATATAGACCGAACATGACAATACCTTGCGAACTGAAGCCTAACCATCTTGCTTCAGCAGGGATGATGAAGGCTATCAGTACCAGGTACACTGGCAGACGGGCTGAACAGGTGATGAAGGGAGTCACAAGGATGGTAATGAGGCGCTCCTTATGATTTCCTATAGTGCGTGTAGCCATGATGGCAGGCACAGCGCAGGCCACACCTGAGATGAGACTGACGATGCTCCGTCCATTGAGCCCCGCTTTATTCATGAGTTTATCCGAGAGGAAGACGGCACGGCTCATGTAACCGCTTTCCTCTAAGATGGCCACAAGTCCGAAGAGCATGGCTATCTGTGGGATGAAGATGACCACACCACCAATTCCAGGGATGATTCCATCGACAATGAGATTCTTGACGATTCCCTCAGGAAGGGTGCCGGAAATGACTTGTGACATCCAAGCAAAGGCCTCGTCTATAGCGTCCATCATCGGAGTTGCCCAGGCGAACACCAATTGGAAAAGGAGGAACAGAACCGAAAGGAATATGGCTGAGCCCCACACCTTGTGAGTCAAGACCGAGTCCACTCGTTGGACAAAACGATTTCCTTCGCCTTCCTTCGTTTCGACCCCAGTTAAGAGCGTTTTGATCGTCAAGATGCGCTCCTGCTTGTCCTCTACTTCCTTTCGGAGTCCAAAGAACTCAGCAGAATCCTTGGCCGCTTGGAAGGCTTCAAGCGTGAGCAAAGAAGACCGACCCGCTTGGCAGCAGAGAAGATACGCACCGTAGAGTGTGTCGAGGCTTACGTACTCCTGAATATGTTCTACAGTAGTAAGTTTATAATGCGTTTCAGAAATGAATGGACTTCTCACCGTAACGCCTTTGGAGTCAATGAGCGCAAGAAGTTCCTTAACTCCATTCCCTGTTCTACCATTGACCTCTAAAAGGGGAACCTTGAGCACGGACTTCAACTTATCCACTTGGATGACTTTGGACTCTTCCAACGCGGTGTCATTCATGTTCAAGGCAGCGACCACAGGAAAACCTAGATCCACGATCTGACTCAAGAGGAGAAGGCTTCGTTGCAG
>JAQCAN010000209.1 GCA_027621335.1 Bacteroidota bacterium | reverse complement strand
TATGTGTTACAGCCATTGTATTCCTTTAGTCACTTCAAAATTAGTTAAAAAGCTTGGTAGCATTCGATGAGACTGTCGTATTTAACATCAACTTTACATCAGGCAGCAGAATCTTTCCAGATCTGCTCCTGAATATGAAGTCTACTAGGAGGGATATACTGCTCTAAAGTGCAGGGTTCATTAAAGTAAAAAAATGGAGTCAATGAAGAAAGCCACGCTGGGAGCTGGCTGTTTCTGGTGTGTGGAAGCGGTTTTTCAGAATCTTGAGGGAGTGCATCATGTAGAGTCAGGTTACACAGGGGGGCATGTCAAGAATCCGGCCTACCGTGAAGTGTGCAACGGCACCACTGGTCATGCCGAGGTCGCTCAGATAAGCTATGACCCAGCGGTAGTAAGCTTTGAGGAGATTCTGGAGGTCTTCTTTGCCACACATGATCCCACGACCCTGAACCGCCAAGGCAATGACATCGGGGACCAATACCGGTCGGAGATCTTCGCTCATGATGAGGAGCAATTCGAAAGTGCCAAGAAAGCTATTTCTGCTGCGGAGGAGTCCGGTGTATGGAAGTCCCCGATAGTGACCAAGGTTTCTATGATTGGGCCGTATTACCCAGCCGAGAACTACCATCAGAATTACTTCAACACTAACTCGGACCAAGGATATTGCCAGTTCGTGGTCAGACCCAAGGTGGAGAAGTTCAAGACCTTGTTCAAGGAGAAACTCAAGAAGACGGCAGGAGCGTCTTGACGTTTATTTCTTAGCCCAGGTTGTATAGGATGCTGTGATGGGCGGGCGGTCTTCAGGGACTTCTCTCAACGGCTCACATTCTTTCAAAGTGTCATGCAGATCCTTGGGAAGAGACTGATAGATAGCCGTCCCTTTAGTCTTCCACTGCACCATCTCATCACTTACATCTTTGATGACTCTGGCTGGATTCCCGACAGCGATCTTTCGCTCAGGTATCACCATACCATCTGGCACGAAGCTCATCGCACCGATGATGCTCTCTTTTCCGATGATCGCATGGTCCATGATGACAGCGTTCATGCCGATAAGGCAATTCTCCATGAGGGTGGCTCCATGGATGATGGCGCCATGGCCGACATGGGCTGAAGGGTGAAGATGGACCGTGGTGCCAGGGAACATGTGGATGGTGCAATTCTCTTGGACATTGCAGCCCTCCTCTATGATGATCTCCCCCCAATCCCCTCGGATGGCCGCCCCAGGACCTATGTAAACGTCCCTTCCTATAATGACATTGCCGGTCACCGCTGCCAGTGGATGAACGAAAGCACTCTCATGGACGACTGGACGATATCCTTTGAATTCATAGATCATAAGCCGAAGGTAAAGAATGCTCAGATTGACAGCTTTGAACATCTACCGATACTTGTCCTCTTTCCCAAGACCTTTTTCCAGCATCTCGATACTCTTGAGGATCCTTTTCTCCCTCGTGCCCTCACGTTTGGCCGAGTTGATCCAGTCCACATATTCCCTCTGCTTGGACATGGAGAAGGCTTGGAAGTGAGTCTTGGCTTTCGGATTCTGGTCAAGGGCTTCTTTAAAGGCTTTGGACAGCTGCAACTGCTCTTTTTTCATCGTAGGGATGGAAAGGCCTTTCTCGTTGAGTAGCATGGCCTCTTTAACATAGCGAATCACCAGGGCCAGGTCCAAGTCATCCTCGCTTTCGAATCGCATGCTCCTCATACCTTTGGTGCTCTCCTGAGCTTGGATAAGTAGACCGTCTGGGTCGCATAGTAAGGCACCTTTCGGAAACCAAAGCGTGGTGAAATTCTTGAATACACCAAGACTGCAGACCATCCCTTTATAGCTGTAACAAGGCATGCGCCATTTCAAGGCTTCTTCGAGTCCTTCCTGGAGGAAGATCCTTCTGAGTTGATCACACAAGGTCCGATTGGACTCGTCACATTTCGAATCCAGATAGGCGCTGATTGCATCGTATCCCTTCTCTGACATGTCCAAGTTTTGAATAGGGTGAGGGGTGAGGATAATCCTTATCCGTACCTTCAAGCAAAATAAGGAAAATCAATTATGGCAAGTAATATGGAATTCAAGAACCCTTTCGGAAAGGGTTCAGCACTTTTGATACCCGCAGTGATTTTGCTCCTGTTCGTGGTCATGCGATCGAGTCAGATGATAGAATCGGGCCACGCACGTGTGGTATATGAGACTTTTGGTGGGGGTGTGGATCCTTCAAGACCTGCTCTTCAGCAGGGCTTTCAAGTCATTGCCCCTTGGAATAGCACCAAGGACTATGAGATCAGGAAGCAAGAGGTAAGTTCTAAAATGACCGTCCTTTCATCCAATCTATTGGACATCGTATTGGACGTGACCATCTTTTTCAGACCTGATAATACTCAACTAGGTGATTTGGAGCTGAAGTGGGGTAAATTCTACGCGGATAAGATGATCATGCCTTCTGTAAGGTCTGTGACGCGTGAGGTCATCGCAAAGTACCTTCCTGAGGAAATCAATACCTCTAAGCGTGAATTGATCCAGGTGGAGATAGAGGAAAAGATGAGGGCTCAGATGCAAGTGAACCATGTGATCTTGGAAGAAGTACTCATCCGCAACATCGAATTGCCAGCAAAGCTGAGAGCATCCATCGAGAAAAAACTTCAGATGGAGCAGGAATCAGAAGAGTATGAATTCAGATTGACCAAAGAGCTCAAGGAAGCTGAGAGAAAGAAGATTGAAGCGGAAGGGATTCAGGAATTCCAGAAGATTGTGACCCAGAGTATCACACCCGCTCTTTTGAGATGGAAAGGAGTGGAGGCGACTGAAGCTTTGTCCAAGTCAGAGAATGCGAAGATCATCGTCATCGGTGGCGGAGATGATGGACTACCTATCATTCTGAACACGAGCAATTGAGTAAATTACATAGTAAAGAAAAAGCCCCTGAAGAATTCTTCAGGGGCTTTTTCTTGATGTCTTCTCACTTATTTAGAGGTGGATGACCTCCCCATACGCGGCTGCCGCTGCTTCCATGACTGCTTCACTCATGGTCGGGTGTGGATGAACGGTCTTGATGAGTTCGTGCCCTGTGGTCTCCAATTTCCTGATGGCCACGATCTCGGCAATCATCTCGGTGACATTGCTTCCGATCATATGTGCACCCAACAACTCTCCATACTTCGCATCGAAGATGAGCTTGACGAATCCATCCTTTTGACCTGCCGCACTAGCCTTTCCTGAAGCAGAGAAGGGGAACTTGCCCACCTTGAGTTCATAACCAGCTTCCTTCGCAGCTTTCTCGGTGTATCCTACAGAAGCAACCTCAGGACTGCAATAGGTGCAGCCAGGGATGTTCATGTAGTCTATCGGTTCGGGGTCATGACCAGCAATCTTCTCTACACAGGTGATTCCTTCGGCTGAAGCCACGTGGGCCAATGCTTGACCTGGGACTGCATCACCTATGGCGTAGTAGCCAGGGATATTGGTCTTATAGTAATCGTCTACTTTGATCTTGCCCTTATCGGTGATGATGCCTACATCCTCTAAGCCGATGTTCTCTATGTTGGCGACAACACCTACTGCTGAAAGCACAACATCACATTCGATGGTCTCTTCTCCTTTCTTGGTCTTCACCGTCACTGTGGCTCCTTTCGCGGTTGTCTTGACTGACTCCACCGAACTGTCGGTCATCACTTTGATACCTTGTTTCTTGAAGGACCGGGCCAATTGGGCACTCACTTCTTCATCTTCCACAGGAACGATGCTCGGTAGATATTCTATCAAGGTCACTTCAGTACCAATGGCATTGTAGAAGTAAGCGAACTCACTGCCGATGGCTCCAGAGCCAACGATGACCATCTTCTTTGGTTGCTTGGGCAGAGTCATGGCCTCTCGGTAGCCAATCACGACCTTACCATCCTGCGGGATATTGGGAAGCACACGGGAACGCGATCCTGTAGCGATGATGATATGAGAGGCTTCATAGGTGGTATTGACCCCTTTTTCATCCGTCACTTGGAGCTTCTTTCCGGGAAGCAGTTTCCCAGTACCCATGATGACATCGATCTTATTCTTCTTCATCAGGAATTGCACACCATTGCTCATTCCTTCAGCCACCGAACGGCTGCGCTTGATCATGGCGGGGAAATCCACTCCTCCTGAGTTCACTTTGATGCCGTAATCCGAAGCGTGATTGATGTACTCGAAGACATTGGCGCTTTTAAGCAGCGCTTTTGTTGGGATACAGCCCCAGTTCAAACACACCCCACCAAGACTTTCTTTCTCCACAACGGCTGTTTTCAGGCCCAATTGAGAGGCTCTGATCGCTGTAACATATCCACCGGGTCCACTCCCCAGAACAATCACATCATACTTCATATTGCTATCCTTGAATTTATGCGGGCTGAAGTTAAGGATTCGTTGTCCATGTGCATCCAATAATAAGCTGGTCCAATTCAATTGCTCTGGACTATTTCATCAAAGATTTCAGATTATATAATGGAGTGCGGACTATTTTCAAAA
>JAQCAN010000208.1 GCA_027621335.1 Bacteroidota bacterium | reverse complement strand
GCTTTGACGCAGCCTTTCTCCCTTCATGAGTTATGATTGGTTCAATGTCGTCCTTTTATCCTCCCTGAGGAGGATTCAGAATTCTGATACGACTAACTTTCTTCAAGATGTCCTCTACAGTGAAGACCCGTGGAAGCTGATCAGGAAAAAGGCCAATCCATTTGCCAGAAATAATGTCTGACGGGTAAAAACACCGTCATAACCAAGGGCTTGAACCGATCACCACTTTAACATAACCTCCTGTTGACAAGTTAAACAGGATATATCCATTTAGGGGGATGCGCGGCCTTTATATTTGGTCTAGCTTTCTTAGCATTAACAGCGCATTTGGAAGATAACAACACCATCCCCCCTTGGCAAGAGGATCCTGTAGTGGTACGCTACAAGAGCTTGGCCCAGTCCAAAAGAACTGGTTTCTTCGATGTTGAGGAGTTCCAGGTCATCTTGGACCATTTCCTGTTCCACATGGATTTGGAGAAAGCAAGCGAAGCTTTGGATAAGGCCTTGGCACAGCATCCTGGTGCGGATGGCCTGCTTCTCAGGAAAGCAGACCTCAAGTTGCTCAACGGGGAACCAAAGGAAACCCTGCGTATCCTGAGCCAACTTCAAATGATCTACCCTACGGACACTGATGTCCTAAGTCTAAAGGCTGAAGCACTGAACGCCATCGGCCAGAATGATAGGGCCATACACATTCTAGAGGCCCTTAGCCGTGACATGGAGGGATTCGAAAAGTCGAATGTGGAGATGCGCTTGGCCCAACTCAGATACACACATACCGGGGCACTCTCGGCCATCCCACATTGGCATGAGGTCATTACTATCGACCCTGAGATGGAGATGGCCTACACTGAGCTAGAAGAATGTTATGTGGAGGCTGACTTGTTGGAAGAATCTGCGCGCTATTTCCGGTCTCTTGTGGATGCCAATCCTTATAACAGTCAGGCATGGTCTTCTTTAGGGTCCTGCCTCAGATTAGATGAACAGTACGAATCAGCTGTGGCTGCCTTCGAGTACGCTCTGGCCATAGATGAAATGGACGACACCAGCAAGGCCCTGATGGCCTACAGCCTCTACCAATTGGATCGCTATCAAGAATCATTGGACTGCTATGCGCAACTCCACGAGTCATTTCCTGATGAAGCCACTCATCTGTGTTGTATGGCGGAATGCCTGGAACAATTAGGTCGTTTGGATGCAGCCGACAAGAGATATAGAGAGGTCCTCACACAGAATGCAGAATATGCCGATGCACGTCTCGGTCTGGCGATTTTAAGGGACTTGGAGGGTGAGACCCATCAAGCCCTCAAACATATTGAGACTGCCGTTGGCCTTGAGCCCGAAAATCCTGAACTCTGGCTGGTCTATGCGAAGTTATTATCCAAGTCCGGTGATGATAAACGGAGTCGATTGTCTTTCGCCAGGGCGCTTCAACTGAACCCCGATGACTTGGAGACCACCTTGCATTTCATCGACCATCTCTGTGATCAGGATGAGGAAGATATGGTCTTGGAAAAGGTACAAGTAGCCTTAAATGAGTTAGGGGACCATCCAGAACTCTATCTTCGTGCGCTTCGCATACTCCACTCGGTGAATAAGACCGAAGAGTATTCGACCATACTGGAATTGATGTTGGATAAGCATCCGAAAGCCTTGGAACTATTGAAAGACTACTATCCGCTCCTACTCGAAGATGAACATGTCTTGTCCCTCCTAAAGAACTATTGAGCACCTACCCTATGTCATTTACCCTTCCTCATGTGCCGAAACGGCCTAAAAAACCGAGAAACAAAGGTATCACCATGGTCATGGACAAAGGCCTCAGCCAACGAGAGGCTGAAGACCTCATCCAAGGCTCAGGACATCTGATCGACCTTGTGAAACTGGGTTTTGGAACCTCATATGTCACTCATGGTCTCAAGGAGAAGATCAAGACCTACCGAGATTCCGGCATCAAAGTTTACCTAGGAGGAACACTCTTCGAAGCCTTCTTGGTCAGAGGTATGGTCAATGAATATAAGGACCTTGTCTTCGACTTGGGATTGGATACCGTGGAGATATCCGATGGATCCATCTCCCTCTCTCATTCCAGAAAATGCAAATTGATAAAGGAATTTGCCAAGGACTTCACGGTCCTTTCCGAAGTGGGCTCAAAGGAAGAAGGCATCTTCATCTCACCAGCGAAGTGGATCAGTATGATGAGTAAGGAGATGGAGGCAGGCTCATGGAAAGTCATTGCAGAAGCACGTGAGAGCGGGACTGTCGGTATCTATAGACCAAATGGCACAGCCCATAGTGTGCTGGTCAATAAAATCCTGAACAACATTCCGAAGGATAGCATTCTTTGGGAGGCCCCCATCAAGACTCAGCAGGTCTGGTTCATCAAGTTGCTTGGGGCCAATGTGAACTTGGGGAACATTGCCCCTAACGAGGTCATCGCTCTGGAATGCTTGAGACTCGGCCTCAGGGGAGATACGTTCTTCGACTATCTCCCTAAGGATATAGTCGCCAAGGCCATTCAAAAACATTGAGTCTATCATTCTCAATGGCTTCTAAGATCCTATGAAACGTTTTGCCCTGCTCTTCTTGAAAGGCCTTTCCATGGGAATGGCCGATGTCATCCCTGGAGTCTCTGGAGGGACTATAGCCTTCATCACTGGCATCTACGAGGAACTCGTGGAATCCATTGGGAAGTTGGATGCCAAAGCCCTGAGGGTGCTGTTCAGCAAAGGTCCGATAGCTTGCTTCAAGCACATCAATGGAGCTTTCCTTCTCAGTGTAGCATCTGGTATCGCAGTGAGCATCATCGGTCTGGCGAGATTCATCACAGGGCTCATGGAGAATGAACCTATCAAGCTCTGGTCTTTCTTCTTCGGACTTATCATTGCCTCAGCCGTGTTCATAGGAAAGGACATCAAGTGGTCAGTGCCGAAGAATCTCATCGCTCTGGTCATAGGAGCTGTGGCTGCTTATTTCATCAGTATCGCCTCTCCTACTACCGAAGAAGTGGGATTGGTCTATGTTTTCTTCTCAGGAGCCATTGCCATCTGTGCTATGATCCTACCAGGCATATCGGGAAGTTTCATCCTGCTGCTTCTTGGGTCTTATGCCACTATCTTCGGGGCTATTGGTGGGCTGTCAGATGCTCCTGTTGAGAACCTACCGGTCATCATGGTCTTCTTGGTCGGGGCCTTCATAGGACTGCTCAGTTTTGCCAAATTGCTCAAGTGGCTCTTCGCCCATTACCGCAATCTCACTATGGCCTTGCTGACCGGATTCATGATCGGGAGCTTGTCCAAGGTCTGGCCATGGAAAGAAGTGCTGAGTTACCGCATCAATAGTAAAGGTGAAAGCGTGCCTTTCCTGGAGTCCAACATCAGCCCTGGGAATTATGAGCTCTTGATCGGGCAGTCCCCTGAACTCTTTTGGGCCATCGGACTTGCACTGGTGGGCATGGGTATCGTATGGGCTCTATCTTACTTCAGTCCAGAGGCCGAGGCCCATTGATCCTGCTTACCTTAGGACAGAAAAACCCACTTTCACTTTTGAATCATTCTTCATCCATAGATAGATACGGACTGATTGGCCGCAGCCTATCCCATTCCTTCTCCAAAGCTTATTTCACGGAGCGATTCCAGACGGAAGATATCGCAGCAGTCTACGAGAATGTGGAAGTTCAATTTTCTGAAGGGCTATCTGAAGTCCTCCAACGGGATTTCAAGGGGATGAATGTCACCATCCCTTACAAGACGACCATTATGCCCTTTCTCGATCATATCGATGAGCAGGCCGAAGCGGTTGGTGCTGTGAACTGCATCGCGAAAAGAGATGGGGAATGGTATGGATTCAATACGGACATCTACGGATTCAGAGAGAGCCTTAGGCCTATCTTGAAGAGCCATCACCGCAAAGCTCTCATCCTAGGCACTGGAGGTGCCTCCAAAGCTGTAGCCTTTGTGCTAAAAGAGATAGGGCTAGATTTCAAGTTCGTCTCGCGACAACCAAAAAGTGATGAACTTTCTTACAAGGACTTGAATGCCAACGCCCTGAAATTCTACCCGCTCATTGTCAATACGACCCCGTTGGGCACTTCTCCTGACGTGGACACCTGTCCTGATCTACCTTATGAAGACATGACGGAGCTCAACCTGACCTACGACCTTGTTTATAATCCTGAAGAGACACTTTTCATGAAACGTTCAGCTGAACATGGAGCTCATGTGATGAATGGAAAAAAAATGCTCCTCTACCAAGCGGAACGGTCCTGGGAGATCTGGAATGGACTCAGGTGAGGTAGCGGTAAAGCATCACCAAGAGACAGAACAAGAAGAGCAAGATGGAAATCTTGTTCACTCCATGCATCATACGCAGATTGATATTCTCAGAACTGCGCTTGAACAGATTCATCGGATTCAAATAGTGGAGGAACTTCTTGAGAAGCATGGCAAATCGTGTTGATGATCATCGCTTAGACAGCGAAAATTAAGCATCAGTTGCCTTACCTTCGTACGTTGCCATGCCT